>JASLQE010000278.1 GCA_030744635.1 Dehalococcoidia bacterium
GGGGCGGCGGGCAGCACCGGCTGCTAGGGACTGTGCCAGCGCCCGCCTCACCTGGCTCTTTATCTGGTCCTCCCCCAGCACCATGGAGTCTATGCCACACACCACGCGGAACAGGTGCCGCATGGCATCAGCCTCGTAAAGGCAGTAGCAGTAAGAAGCGAATTGCTCCGGTGCCAGACCGTTCTGGGAGCACAGGAAGTCCTCAAGGGCCTTAAAAGCCACGGCTGCATCCGCAGTAGCTGCGTAGACTTCAGTACGGTTGCAGGTGGATACGATGACAGCCTGCTCTATTCCGGGGGGCAGGGAGCGCAGAGCGGAGCGGACCTTGTCCGAAGAGAAGGCCAACCGCTCCCGCACCGCCAGCGGGGCAGTGGTGTGGTTCAGCCCCAGGGCGACAAGGTTCACGAGGTCACTCCCATAGTAAGGGACTGCTCCAGCCTGCGTTCCGCCTTGGCCACCTCACCCCGGCGCAGTAGCTCTAATAGCTCCCAATCCAGTGCCCGGGTCCAGGCGGCGGCGGAGACCCCACCGCGACGCCGCATGCGGCGTCGCACTCGGCCCGCAATCTTCGCCAGCAGGGCATACTCCGGCCCCAGATGGCCCTCCAACTCCTCCCGCACCCGGCGGGACAGTGCCGGGCTGGCCCCCCCGGTGGAGATTGCCAGTGTCAGGTCTCCCCGGCGCACCACCGAGGGCACGATGAAGCTACAAGCCTGGGGCTGGTCCACCACATTCAACAAGACCCTGCGCCGGCGGGCCTCTGCGGTCACCAGTTTGTTGGTATCTGGGTCATCGGTGGCGGCTATGACCAGGAAGGCCCCCTTGATATCTCCAGGGGCATAAGGGCGGAGGACGGCTTCCACCGTGCACGCCCGGGCCATTTCAGAAAGGCGGGGGGTAAGGGAAGGGGCAATAACCTTTACCCGGCCCCCGGCCTCGGACAGGGCCTCCACCTTGCGCTGGGCCACCTCCCCGCCACCCACCACCAAGCAGCGCCGTCCCTTTACTCGCAGGAAAACCGGATAGTACCCCGGCATAGCCTCACTCAAAATACTTCACACGGGTCTTCTTCAGCTCCCGGGTGCTGAACAGCAGTGTATACTCTTTCATCCCCACCCGGTCTGAAAGCTCGGCTATCACCCCGGCGCATTCCTCGCGGCTGGGGGCATGGACCATGGTGAACAGGTTATAGGGCCAGTCCGAGTAGGTGGGACGCTGGTAGCAGTGAGTCACCCTGGGTGATTTCGCCAGCTCCCGGCCCACCTCCTCCACCCGGTCGGCGGGAACCACCCAGCAGCCCATCCCATTGGCAGTCAGGCCCGCCTTGATGTGGTGCAGTTGGGCGGAGTACCGCCGCATAATGCCCCGGTCCAGAAATCCCAGACCCATATCAATTATCTCGGTCTCTCCAAGCCCCATCTCCTCAGCCTGGGGCAGGAAGGGGCGAGTAATAAAAGGCAACTCCATCTGCAAGGCCCGCACCGCCAGCCGCTCACGAGGTGTAAGCTTAGTTACCCCAGCGGAAGGCCGGTGCTGCAGGGGGGGGGTAGGAGACCCATCATCCCCCAGCCAGTGCAGGGCCTGGAGCTTGAACATACGCACGGTGGGCAGGAACAGCACCGCCTGTGCCCCCACCCGTTGCCCCAACTCCCTTATGGCCGCCTGCATGTCCTGCGAGGCGGGCAGGGCGATGGTGAACCACATATTATAGAGGTGCTCCCGTAGATAGTTGTGGCTAACCCCCGGGTGGGCATTGACGAGCGCTGCAGCGCTGTCCAGGGCGGAACCGGGCACCCGTAAAGCCACCAGGGAACTGCGGTAGCCCAGTGCCCGGCCCTCAAAAAGAGCATTGATGTGACGGATGAGGCCCTCGGCATGGAGCCGCCGCACACGCTCCAGACACTCCGCCTCGGTCAGTCCAAACCCCTCTCCCAACTCCTGGAAGGGTCTGGGGGACAGAGGAAAGGCCTCCTGCAACCCGTTTAAGAGCCGTCTATCAAGGGCGTCCATACTCGGCCTCCGGCTGGTAAATGCAGTAGGGCTCCGCCTGCAGGTAGTCTCCGGTAACTGCGTAGGCACGGGAGCGAGAGCCACCACACACGATATTATACTCACAGCGGCCGCACTTGCCCTTGAGCCGCGTGGTGTCACGGAGCTCCTGAAAGAGGTTGGTATCTCGGTAGAGCTGGGACAAAGGGGTCTGACGCACATTGCCCGCTACCAGGGGCAGGAAGCCGCTGGGATAGACCTCTCCGGTGTGGGAGACGAAGCAGCAGCCGTTGCCATCGTTGACACCCCTGGCCCGGCCTATGCCGTCCCCCGAGGTGAAACCGGGTGCGACTACTCCCCCCCCACCACTCTCCTGTATGGCAACCCTCCGGTAGTGCTGGCCTGCGGTGGTCTTGATATCAAAGGGGGCGGTGCGGGAGTAATGGTAGAGCCAGCGGAAAACCTCCTCATGCTGCTGAGGGTTTATCATGTCATCCCTGGTGCCCCGTCCGGTGGGCACCAGAAAGAACAGGTCCCACATCGCGGGGTGCAGCCTCCCCACCATAGAGGCCATCTCCTCCATCATGTCAACATTATAGCGACTGACGGTGGTGTTGACCTGAACGGAGTAGCCTCGCCCGGTGATGACCTCCAGGATTTCCATGGTGCGCTTGAAGGAGCCGGGCATGCCCCGAAAGCTGTCCTGCACATCGGCGGTGGCCCCATCCAAGCTTACCGAAAAGCGGGAGACCCCGGCCTGCCACGCAGCCTCTACGGCCTGGGGGGTAACCAGGTTGGTGGCCGTGGGTGCCAGCGATACCCGGCGCACCCGGCCCGCGGCATAGCTGATGAGCTTGAGGATGTCCGGACGCATCATGGGGTCTCCCCCAGTGAAAACCAGCAGGGGGGCCTTGGTATCCGCCACCTGGTCAATGAGCCGGAAGCCTTCTTCCGTACCCAGCTCCTGGGGGTGGCGGCGGGGCTGTGCCTTAGCCCGGCAGTGGCGGCAGGCAAATGCACACGCCCGTGTAACCTCCCAGAACACAATAAATGGGGTGAGATTGAAGTCCAGGGAGGCAAGTGGGGAGGCTGCCCCTTTTGCCTCAGGCGACGCCGATTTCCTCATCAGTCAAATAGCAAGCGGGGTCGGCGGCCCACACATCGCCGTGCATGGCCTCGGCCCGCACCCGGAAGTTTCCGCCACACACGGCAAAGTGGCGGCATCCGGCGCAGCGCCCTCCTATCCTCCCCTTCCGGTCTCTCAGCCCGGCCAGCAGGGGATCCGAGGTATCCTTCCATATCTGGGAAAAAGGCCGCTCCCGTATGCTGCCTAAATCGTAGTGGCCCCAGAACTGGTCGGGGTGGACACGGCCCAGAGCATCTACGGCTGAGATGCCCAGCCCCGAGCTGTTGCCGCCGTTACGCTCCAGTAAGCTGTATACCTCCTGGGCACGCCTGGGGTCCTTGCGGGCCACCTTCAGGTAGAGATATATGCCATCCGCATGGTTGTCCACCGTAAGAATGTCCTTGTCCAGGCCCCGGCGATGTAAATCCGCTGTCCGGTCAAGGATAAGGTCCATGGTAGTGCGGCGCTCCTCGGGGGTCAGGTCCCAGGATACCAGGTGGCTGCCCCGGCCGGCATATACCAGGTGATACAAGCATAGCCGGTCAATTGCCTCTTCCTCCAGAAGACGAAAGATTTCAGCCACATATGAGTTGTTAAAGCGGGTGATGGTGAACCGTATGCCGGTGCGCAACCCCGCCTCACGCGCGTTAGCCAGCCCGCTGAGGGCCTCCTGAAAAGCGCCCTTCTTCCCCCGGAAGCGGTCATGGGTCTCTCCCACTCCGTCCAGGCTGACTCCCACATACACCACCCCGGCCCGCTTCATGTCCCGGGCCATATCCGGGGTGATGAGGGTGCCGTTAGTGGAGATGACGGCCCGCAAACCCCTTGCTGTGGCCAGAGTCAAAAGTTCAACCAGGTCCTCCCTCATCGTTGGCTCCCCTCCGGAGAAGAGGAGCACGGGAGCGCCATACTGGGCTAGGTCTTCAATCAAGGCCCGGCCCTCGGCGGTGGTCAGTTCCCCCGGGTAGTGGCCGTCTCCGGCGCTGGCATAGCAGTGTACACAGCGCAAGTTGCAGCGTTGGGTGGTGTTCCACACCACCACCGGACGGCGGTGGCTGGACTCAGAGTAGCGCAACTGGTCACCATAAGCGTTTTGGCCGCAGAGAAGCTTACTTATGTCAACCATTACGGACTGTTCCCCTTAATACCACAGCCCTATTGCAGGCCAGTGGGTGTATATTAGTTATTATACAGCAATAGGGGCCAGGCCGAAACCACCTACGCCGGCTATCTGACGCTTAGATAGAGCCGTTGCGGATGGTGAGACGGTAGGTCCCGTCCTCCTGCTCCCGCACGCGGAGTATCCGGTGTCCCTCCCCTTTTACGCTGCGTGGCACATTTCGCATCGGCTCCCCGTCATCCAAGATGACATCCAGGGTGCCGCCCTCCGGCAGCTCCTCCAGGGCCAGCTTGATCCGCACCCAGTTCATGGGGCAGAGCACCCCCCTGAGGTCCAGCAAGGTTGTTTCAGAGATTTCGCTACTCATAGAAGTTACCTCCGCTCCAATAGCGGCGCCGGGCCGCCGGTGCTTCAACCGCTTCCAAGTCCAATGGTTTAACAACCTCCTCCAGATATTTGCCAAGCCCATGGCGTACGATGGAGACCCCGATGCGCTCCCGGCCCTCACCGTTTTCCCGGTACCAGTCCACGGTCTTCTCCACCAGGGAGCAGACCTGCTCCTCGGAGAGGAACTGGGCCACCTCGTAGGCAAACAGGGGGTGTTTGCCGTGCTTGCCCCCCACCCGGGCCAGCCAACCGCTCCGCCTGGCCAACATGGCATCCACGGGGCACACCTTAACACAGTCGCCGCAGAAATTGCACCGGTCAAGGTCACGGCGGGGTAGCTCCCCCTCCATGACCAAGGCATCCTCCTCGCACCCCTTTACACACAGTCCGCAGCCGTTGCACAGGTCCTCATCCAGCTCCGGCTCCAACATGCCCTGAAAGCCCAGATCCATCTCCCGGGTGCGGAAGCAGTCTATAGGACATCCGGAGAAGGCAATCTTGAACTTATGGTGCCCGGTCTCGGTGCCGAAGAAGCGCCGGTCCACCTCGGCACACAGCGCCTGGGTATCCGTGAGGCCGTTAGGGTTGTAGCTGCACCCGGCGCACGCCGTGGGCACCCGAATTCGGGGGCCGCAGGAGGCCACCGACCACTCCACCGCCGCCAACTCCTTGCCGACATCGTCGAAATGCCTGTAGTCAACATACGGTATTTCCACCGACTGGCGCACCGAAAGATGTATCTGGCCACGGCCGTATTTCTCGGCTATGCGGGCCGCCGTCTGCAACTGCTCAGGGCGCAGCATGCCACCGGGGCAGCGCAGCCGTACCGTGAACAGGTCTTTCTGGGTCTGTTTGATAAAGCCGCCGCTTTTGAGTTGGTTGAAGTCCAGCTTCAGCTTGCGGGCCTCATGTTTGAGGCCGGCCTTCAGGGCCTCCATCTTGGGGGCGTCATCCGACACTCCTACCTCCTACCACCATAGCCTGAGGCTCAATCCTATCATCAGCGTAGCCAGCCCCGGGCGCAGTGCCCTGTCTGGGACTTTCATGCTTAGCCTGCTCCCCAGGAGCACACCGGGAATGGAGCCGACCAGAAGGTTGGCTACCAGCCGGAAGTCCACATTGCCGTTAAGGGAATGGCCCAGGCCGGATACCGCCACTATTATGGCGGCGAAGAAGATATCCACACCCACCGCCTGGCTGGCCCTGAGGGAGTAGACCACCAGCAACAGAGGGAGCAGGATAGAGCCACTGCCCACCGATGTCAGGGAGACGGTGAAGCCCACCACGGCCCCCATAATTACGGTGAAAACTTTCATGCGCCGAGTGTAGGGGCACAGGGCCTGAATATCCGGGTGCCGCCAGGGTTGGTGAAACAGACGGAAGATGACAATCACACCCGCCATCAGCAATGCTACCGACACCATGCGCCCCAGGAACTGGTCAGCTCCGGAGGCATATTGAATGTGGATGAGACGGGCGAGCGCT
>JASLQE010000279.1 GCA_030744635.1 Dehalococcoidia bacterium
GCACATATTCAGGCAGGCGGCGCACCGGATGCAGTAGAGGGCCTCACGAAACTGGGGGTCATCCCGCATGGCGGTGCGGCCGTTGTCCACCAGGACTATGTGAACCTCACCCGGGCCATGCACCCCCAGGGTAAGGACACTCTCTATATCGGCGGTGCGGCTGGGCCCTGTGATGAAAGATACATAGCTGGTGAACCGCTGGCCGGTGGCGCTGGGTGCCAGCACTTCCAGGATGGGGGCGGCCTCACGGAGAGACGGGAGCACTTTGTCCATTCCCAGCAGGGCCAGGTGCACCGGGGGCAGGCCGGTTACCAGGCGGCCGTTGCCCTCGTTGGTTACGATTCCGAGGGTGCCGGTGGCCGCCAGGGCTATGTTGGCCCCCGATATCCCCATACGGGCATCAATAAAGCTGTGTCGCAACTCCTGGCGGGCCAGGCTCACCATATCGGATATATCCGGTGCCACCTCTCTGCCCACCATCCGGGAAAAAAGCTGGGCTATCTCCTCCCTGCTCTTGTGGAGGGCGGGCAGGACGATATGCGAGGGCCGTTCACCGGCAAGCTGGATAATACGGTCACCCAGGTCGGTCTCCACCAGCCGGAGCCCCTGGTCTTCCAGGTAGTGGTTGAGGCCGATTTCCTCGGCGGTCATGGACTTGGACTTGACTATGAGTGAAGCCCCACAGCCCCGGGCCACCCCCAGCACGCACTCCCGGGCGGCGGCAGCATTAGCGGCCATATGGACGGTGGCACCAACAGCCTGGGCACGCTCCCTGAACCGCTCCACCAAAGCGGGCAAATCGGCTATGGCCCGCTCCTTGATACCGCGGATTTCCTGGCGTAGGGCGGGGAAGTCCAGGTCTGCGAAGGCCTGCTGGCGGTTCCCCATATAAGCTCGCTTGGCCCGCTCCAGGGCTTCCTGGAGGTTGGGGCTATTGAGTGCGGCCACCACCCGTTTTCTGAGGTCGGAAGTTTGCGGCACTTTATTCCGTCCGTTCAGGCGATGTGGTACGAGTCCACAACGCCATAGCCGCTGCCCTTCTCTTCCTCTCCTATTCGGGCCAGGCCCATGTTTTCTATGAAAGCGTCAAAGCGGTCCATCACCTGGCTCTCGGAAAGCTCCCTGGGGTCGTAGCCGCTGCCCTCGTATAGCAGGGTGGGGATCCCAGCCTCCTCCAGGGTCAGCTTGGCCTCCAGGACCCCGGCCTGCAGGTTCTTGCACCCACGGTCTATGTGTATAACGAATGCATCGGCCTTCCAGCCCTGGGCCAGTTTGAGGTACTGCTCGGCCCGGTCCTCCACCCGGCA
>JASLQE010000280.1 GCA_030744635.1 Dehalococcoidia bacterium
GTGGGCCGCACCGATGATGTCATTAACACCGCCGGGCACCTGGTAGGGCCCTTCGAGGTGGAGAGCGCCCTCATGGAGCACCCTACGGTGGCCGAAGCGGGCGTTATAGGCAAGCCGGACCCCCTTGCCATGGAGGTAGTAAAAGCCTTTGTGGCCCTCAAGGAAGGCCATGAGCCAACAGATAATCTACGCAGAGAGCTGATGCGCTTTATTCGCGGCCGCCTCTCAGCCGCAGTTGCCCCCAGAGAGATAGAGTTCCTGTCTTCCCTTCCCAAAACTCGTAGTGGCAAGATAATGCGTCGTCTCCTTAAAGCCAAAGAACTGGGTCTCCCCCTTGGTGATACCTCTACTCTGGAGGAAGACTGATGGATGACTACGCGGTAAACCCGGAGCGACGATATTATAACTACCAGGGCAAGATACCCCCGGTAACTCTGGAACCCACAGCGGCGGAGATCCCCCCAGACGGACCGCTGACCCACCCCAAGCTTATCACCGATACTACCCTCAGGGATGGAGCACAGGACCCCCGTTTTGCCCTCTTCCCCAACGAGGCCAAGCTCCACTACTGCGACCTTTTGCACGAGTTGGACAACGGCACCGGGCGCATAGAAGCGGTGGAGGTGTTCATCTACCAGAAGCGGGATGTGTGGGTGCTGGAGAAACTGCTGGAGCGGGGCTACGAATACCCCATGATAACCACCTGGACCCGTGCCGCCCCCAAGGATATCAAGCTACTGGCTGAGGTATCCGGAGGTACTATCAAAGAGACCGGCATGCTGGCCTCCGCTTCAGACCACCACATCTTTGATAAAATGGGCACTCCCAGCAAAGAAGAGGCCATCCATCGTTATATGGCACCCATCCTCACCGCCTGCGAGCTGGGGATAAGGCCCCGGGTGCATCTGGAGGATTTGACCAAAGCGGATGTTGAGGGCTGGGTCATTCCTTTCATGCAGCGGGTAATCAAAGAGACGGATGGCATGGCCCGGTTCCGCCTGTGCGATACCCTGGGGATTGGTGTTCCCGACCCTTTCGCCGCCCTCCCCCTGGGGGTGCCCCGGCTGGTGTCAACTATCGCTAACTCCACGGGGGCCGAACTGGAGTTTCACGGCCACAGCGATTTTAACTACTCCGTAGCCAACAGCATGGCCGCCTTCCAGTACGGCTGCAAAAGGGTGAACGCCGCCTTCGCCGGCCTGGGAGAGCGAACCGGCAACGCCCCGCTGGAGGGGGTCTTGTCCAACTATATCCGCTTCTACGGCGACCCCGGGTTCAACCTGGAAGTGCTTACCGAGATAGCCGACCTCATCCACCGGGCAGTGGTCCCCTTCGCCTCCAACCTGCCGGTTATCGGCCAGGACATCTTCACCACCCAGGCGGGAATCCACCAGACCGGCCTACAAAAGCAGCAGTCCGCACCCGGCGGCCTCATCTACCTGCCCTATGACCCGGCTACGGTAGGCCGGACTAAGGTAGAGTCCAGCCGCATCGGCGGCCTATCCGGGATGGAGGGCATTGCCGCCATCCTCAACCAGGCAGCCGAGGCGGTTACCGGAGAGAAGGGTAAGTTCTCCACGGCATCCAAGGTGGTGAAACAGGTCTACGACGCCGTGCACCGGGCCTACGATGGGGACTACGATGAGGCAGAGGACAGGTACGTCAACTACCGCACCACCTTCTTCACCGCAGAGGAAATCCTGGAGCTGGCCCAGTCCTTCACACGCCCCAAAGAAGGGGTGTAGCCGCCGCATCACTGGCGGGTTGTAGCCTCACTAAGCTGAGGCTAATTCTTCAGCCGCCAGCGGTTACCGGCGTTATTCAGAAAGAAGGCATCTCCCAGGGCATCTGCCAACCGGGCGCAGGCCCTGAACCCGGTGCAGTGACACACCCCCAGGTGCTGGATTTCCCACGATAGCAGGTCCGCCGCCGTCTGCTCTATGCGCTCAGCGGAGGCGCGGAAAAGGTGGGTACCTCCCATAACGGCGTGGATTGGCTCCTCCCCGACCACCCGGCGGGCCTGGTGCAGGGTGTTGACTATGCCCCGGTGGGCACAACCCGGCACCACCACCAGACCCCGAGGGGTCTTGACCACCAGCGCCAGGTCATCCTGCAGCGGGTCTTTGACCCAGCCCTCTCCTTGCTTCAGGTACATATCAGGGTCAACATCCTCGTAGCCCACCTCCTGGGAGACCTCGCCGGTAGTCCACATACCGGGGGCCAGCTCCACAGGCCCCGTGGTCAGGTTGAAGCGGGCACCCAGGCTCTCCAGCTCCTCCCGGGGGAAGGGTATACCCACATAGCGTTCCCGCTCATCAAGGCGGCGGCTGTACTTGCCCTCCCAGATGGAAGGGTGGGCGATTACCTCTACCGATCCCCGCTTGCGGCGTAGGACCTCCCTCAGACCGCCGGTGTGGTCCCCGTGGCCGTGGCTGATGATAATCTTGTCCAGACGGGTGAGGTCCACCCCCAGCAACTGGGCGTTGTGCACCGCCGCCGTGCCCAAACCGGTATCCATCATCACCATCATGCCATCGGCCTCCACCAGCATGCACAGCCCCCACTCCCCAATAAAGCCGTAGGCCGCCGTATTCTCGCTTAGCACCGTTATACGCAGGTCCATAAACCCTCCTTAGTCGTGCCTCCCATTATAAACCAGGCCCAGCATCCGGTCATCGCCACGGGCTGATAGTGTCATCACAAGATGTGATTGCTGCGCCCACGGTGGTGGACTGAAGGGCGGAGCCTCCCAGATATAAACCCTCGTGTGGGTGGATAAGATAATGATTGTTGAGACCATCACCTCCTTGACCCTTCCTATAGTTTGGCCTACACTGAGGACATTCTCAAAAGGAGACTACACCACAGGAGGTCGGCCATGAGTATTTTTAACGAGATGGTCCCAGTAGGCAAGAAATTCGTAAGCCCGGGACGCACCATCGGCGAGGGGGAGTTCTCCCTTCTCACTACCCTCACCTGGACCACCAGTGAAATACACAGCAATGCAGAGTACATGAAGGACACCCAGTTCGGGGAGCGTATACTGGCCGGACCCTGTGTGCTGGCCCTGCTAATAGGCCTTGCCGGAAGGGGGCCCTTCCAGCATGTGCTGCGCCAGGACGGCCTGCATACTATTGCCATGCTGGGCATGGACGAGGTTCGTTTCAAGAACCCAATGCTGCCCGGTGACACCATCACCGCCCATAGCGAGGTGCTTGAGGTGCGCCCCAGCAACAAGGACCCCAAGCGGGCCATAATCCGCATCAAGGACAGTGCCGTTAACCAGAAGGGCGAGCTGCTGGTGGAGGCCATCCGGGCC
>JASLQE010000281.1 GCA_030744635.1 Dehalococcoidia bacterium
GCAGGTCAGCCCGCAGCTTGTCGGTGCCCTTGTGCTTGGGCATGGTGGCCATCATCTCTTCCAAGGCATCCAGGCGCTCGGAGACACTCCTGGCCTGACGGAAGCGTTTTTCAGCGTCGTGGTACTGTGGCGGCAGGTTAGCCGGCAACGGTGTTCCCTCCTGCCTGCATTTTAAGGATGAATCGTAGTGGGTTCAATCAGTGGGGAGGCAGCTCCCGCATCTGGCCCACTGCGGCGGCGGCGCTGTTGAATCCCATTTTGGCAAGCAGCCCGGACAGGGACTCCTCCATCTCTGTAAAAAGGCTGCGGCCCTGGTGGGCCAGGGCGGTGCCCACCTGGACGCCTGATGCCCCCGCCAGCAGGAACTCCAGGGCGTCCTGCCCGGTGCTCACTCCCCCGGAGCCGATGATGGGCAGGCGGCCTTCGGTGGCCTGATAGAAGACGCGCACATTGGCGAGGGCCATATGCTTTATGACTGTGCCAGCCATCTCCCCCAGGCCTCCGTGAGCGCGCAGAGCGGGTTGACCGCTGGCATCCACGGACAGCGCTGTTCCTGCCGGGGACACTGCCACCACGAAATCCATCCCTGCATTAGTGGCTGCCCTTGCCATCGTCTCCACATTGAGATAGTCAAGGAAGATGGGCACCTTGACCCCCAGCGGCACTGAGACTGCGGACCGTGTTTCGGTCATCACCCGCTCTGAAAGCTTGATGTTATAGCCGATAAACCTGTTATCCGGGGCCGCCCGGCAGGAGAAGTCCAACAGTACCAGGCCCGCACCGTGACTGGCCACATGTTTGGAGGTCTCGGCGAAGTCCTCGGCTACGGCAGCCGAAATGCAGGCCATCACCGGTTTACCGTCCTGTCTGGCAAGGTCCAGAAGGGTGGCGGCTTCCTCCTGGCTGACAACCCCCAGGCCTGGGGAGCGCAGGGAGCCGCCGTGGAACTCGTGGTAGTAGGGGGCCGGCGGTGTGGGTTGGGGTTGGCGGGCGATGGGCGGGGTCACTACAGCCCCCACCCCGGAGCGGGACAGGGCATCTAACTCGACACCGCCCAGCCCCCCGGCCCCAGGGGCGTTCATCAGGCAGGGGGTTATTGTTATGCCACCGATGGTGCAGGTAAGGTCAACGGCCATGTAGCTCCTCCTGGCTCAGAATGTAGCCTCTTCCCGCCTGCCCGTCAAGCTCGTATAGGGTTGGGCAATGGAGGTGCTCCTTTAAGAAGACTCGGCGGGGTTGTAAAAGCCTGGGCCGCCCCATAGAATGGCTTTAAGTCCTTGTAGAGGGAAAGGAGTGTGGCTGCTTTGGCCAGAGATTCCCGGGACGGGCTTTTCTATTTCCCCACCAACTATCCTACGGGCTTCTGGGAGCCGGAGAGCTATGGCCTGAAAGTGGAGGACTGTTACTTTCCCACCGAGGACGGCCTGACCCTCCACAGTTGGCTGGCCCTAAGCCCCGGTGCCGATACCTGCATCCTGTGGAGCCATGGCAACGCCGGCAACCTTAGCGACCGGTTGGAAAACATCATCCGGATGGTGGCCATCGGCGTCAATGTCTTCATCTACGATTACCGGGGATACGGACGCAGCGAGGGCCGTCCCGAGGAGGAGGGCCTGTACCGCGACGGGCGGGCGGCATACGATTATCTGACCTCCCTTCCCGGGGTGGAGCCGGGGCGGCTTTTTCTGTTTGGCCGCGCCCTGGGTGGGGCTGTGGCTCTGGATACCGCTCTAACCCGGCCCCTGGCGGGGCTTATCCTGGAGTCCACCTTCACCTCTGGCAAAGAGCTTTTCGCCCACTGGTATCCCGGCGCTGCGCCCGGCCTGCTGGAAGGTTTCCGCTTTCCTTCGGTAAGCAAGATAGCCAAACTCAGCGCCCCTATGCTCATGATCCATGGCGCATACGACGAGCGGATTCCCATCAAGCACGGGCTGAAGCTGCTGGCGGCCGCCACCGGGCCCAAGGAGTTCTACCGTATCGACCGCGCCGGGCACAACGATACCTACTTTATTGGCGGCCAGGCCTACTTTGACCGCATCGCCGCCTTTATACGGGAGCACTCCGCGGGTATCGGAGCCAACGGCAGCCGGTAATTATACTTGACATAAAGGAGTAAGCCATGCTTTCTGCCAGGGAGGAAAAGGTAATGGAGGAGGTCTCCGGGCAGCGGGCCTATGACGATGTGGCGGCCCAGGTAGCCCTGGAGGAGAAGGTGTCCGGCAGCCCGCAGGAGCAGCAGGCCGCCCGGCTTATCCAGGATGCCCTATCGCCGTGGGTGGACATCTGTGAGTTGGAGGGGGTACCTGTTACCGGGTACCTCCGCAAGGGAGGGTCGCTCCGGCTCTTCTCTCCGTCCACTGCAGATATGCCCTGCGAGGTGAACCCTCTGTCCGGCTCGGGGCAGGGAGAGGTGGTTCTGGTGGGGGCCGGTAACGGTACCCGGGGCGACTATGACCGCGGCGCGGGGTGGGCGGGCAAGGCCGTGCTGGTCACCAACGACGCCGCCCGCCGTGGAGCTATGCTTACCCACCTGGCTCTGGAGGCTAAGTACCGGGGGGCGGCCTGCCTCATCTATCACCTGCCGGGCATGAGGGAGGATGTTATCCCGGTCTGGCCGGTGGATGTGACGCTGCCCGTGCTGAGTATCAGCAACCGGGAGGCGGTGCGGTTGCGCCAGCTACTCTCCGAGGGTATTGAGGTGCGGGTGTCCTTTGAGGCCCGTCTGGAGGAGCACCGGTCCACAACCTACAATGTGGTGGGCACGATCCGGGGCAGCCGGAACCCGGATGAGGTGGTCTACCTCACCGGACACTATGATAGCTGGTTTATGGGGGCCAACGATAACGCCTCTACGGTAGCCTGTATGTTGGAGGCGGCCCGTGCACTAAAGGGCTACCGCCCCCAGCGCACCCTACGTTTTATAGCCTGGGGCTCCGAGGAGTCCGGGGCACCCATCGGGGAGTGGGGCCTATACGGCCTGGCGGGCTCTTACGGCTACGGCCAGGCGCACGTTCAGGAGATGGACGGTGATGGGCAGGAAATGGCCGTGGCCATGGTCAACGGCGAAATGCTGGGCTTTACGCCCCGCACCCACCTGCAGTGCACGCCGGAGCTGTTTCCACTGACCCAAGATGTCGCCGCCGATATGGGGGAGCACCTGCGAGCAAGCGGCCCCTCCCACAACTGGACGCTGAGCGACCACCTGTGCTTCCATGCCCTGGGTGTGCCCCTCATCTACCTCATCCCCGCCCGTGACCTGGGGTCGGGCCGCCGCTCCCCCTATTGGAATGTATACCACACCGCCGCCGATAACATGGATATCATCAGCCGGCAGGCCCTGGAGGGGAACTCCAAGCTGATGGCCTTGACTATGATGCGGCTGGATCGGGCAGCCAGGCCCTATTCCCTAGACGCGATGGCCCGCGCTGTGATGCAGGGCGCTGCGCACCTCCCCAATAGGCGTGGCCTGAGCCGTGCCCTGGCCGGTGCCCAGCGGCGATGCAGGAGCGAGGACCGGGCCGAGGCCCTGAGGCGCACCCGTAGGCTCACCGGCTTGCTGAACCGGAGTATATATGTCCTGGACAGGCCCTTCGGGCTAAAGTTCCCCCTGATGGTGGAGCGCATCTCCCGGCTCGAGGAGGCCGTTCACATCCTGGAGACAGAGGGGGATATGGGGCGGGCTAGGTCGGTGCTGGCGTCCCTGGCTGACTTCAGTGTGGCCGGCAGTTTCAGCCCGGAGGTGGTGGCCACGGTGCAGCGGGTCCGCAG
>JASLQE010000282.1 GCA_030744635.1 Dehalococcoidia bacterium
TATCGGCACCATACTCACCGCCTTCTACCACGGCCTGGAGGAGGCCGGAGAGTTAGCCGAGTTGTGCCTGCTGTGTGGTGCCTGTACGGAGGTCTGCCCCGCTATGATAGACCTTCCGGGTATGATACTAACACTCCGGGAACGGGTCGCCTCCGGCAAGAAGCTGCCTTGGCTGGAAGGGATGGTGTTTCGCCACCTCCTGGCTCATCCCAAACGATTCCAGCGTGCGGCCGCCGTAGTGGCCCACCTGCCCGCCACCCTAAGTCGGGACAATCCCATGGCCATGGGTCTGGCTGGATTGGGCGGGCAGAAGGGGCTGCCTCCCCTTTCCCGCCACCCCTTGCGCCAGCAGCTAAAACCTGCTAAAAACGCCAGCGTCAACCTCTATGCCGGCTGCCTGATTGACTACTTCTACCCCGAAATCGGCCGGGATATCGTCCGTCTGTTGGAAGGGCAGGGCCTCAGCGTCCACTTTCCCGTGGGGCAGGCATGCTGCGGCATCCCTGCCCTGGCCTCCGGGCAGCGGGCCACGGCGGTGGAGCTGGCCCGGCTCAACATAACCGCCCTGGAGGAGGGTGACCCGGAGCATGTGGTTACCGCCTGCCCCACCTGTGCCCAAACCATCATGCACGAGTTTCCCCGGCTGCTATCAGGGGACAGTGAATGGGAGTGGAGGGCACAGGCCGTGGCGGGGAAGACCCGGGACATCTGCCAGTTTCTGGAGGGGGCGGGTACGGCAAACGCAGAAGAGGGTGCGGGAGTCGTTACCTATCACGACCCGTGCCACCTGAACCGCTACCAGGGGGTGAAGGAGCTTCCCCGTGAGCTTTTGGGTCGGGCGGGGTATGAAATCCAGGAGATGGCCGACGCCGATGCCTGCTGCGGCTTCGCCGGCACCTTCTCGCTGAATTTTCCGGAGCTATCCGGGGCACTTCTACAGCGCAAGGTGGAGTCTATCAAGGAGAGTGGGGCCGGGGTGGTGGCCACCGGGTGCCCGGGATGCCTGATGCAGCTCCGGCGGGGTCTTAAAGGCGAAGGCGTGGAGGCCGTCCACACCGCCCAGCTACTGGCCCGCCGCCTGAACACCTGATCCACCATCAAATGTCTGGGCGTGGTACCCCTGTGGGTGCAACGCTGAATCTCACATCTTCTCATTCTGCCCTGCTCGTTAAAAACAGATAGTGACGGGTGAGCCTACTGACTCTTTCCGGGGATTCCAAGGGGACAGAATCCCCTTGGCGGGGGTCTGGTCAGGTGATGCCATGCTCATCGGACTCTCCGAAGGAGTCCGGTCCTAACGGAGTATCGGACTCCGTAGGGCGGAGAGTCTTTCGGACCGATGGGTGGAACCTTCCGCATCAGGGAGCGGAGTCCGCAAGGCGGACAATCGGAGGGGTGTCCCCCGCAAAAATAAAACCGGGCGGGTGGGGAAAAAGGCACCCTAAATGACC
>JASLQE010000283.1 GCA_030744635.1 Dehalococcoidia bacterium
TATATCAATGCCTGTCTGTGCCAGCTTCCTGTGGCAGTGGGCACAGGGGGCAACAGGTAACCTCACAGCTTGGGCACTCCAGTTGTAAAGTAGCGTGAGCGATACCGTACTTGGCGTGCAGCATCTCCCGAATGTTGCCCATAATACGGGTGCCTTCGCTCAAGGGAAGGTCATTAAGGGTAAGGTGGCAGCTTAGCAGGTTGAACCCGGTAGCAATGCTCCACATGTGCAAGTCATGGACACCGGTTACCCCCTCCATGGTGGCCATGTCCCGCTCTATGAGCTGGGAGCTGAGGTGTTTGGGGGGTGCCTCCAGCAACACGCTCAGCCCCTCCCGTAGCAGCCTCCATGCCCCAACAAGCACGACGAGGCCGATGATAAAGCTCATGGCCGGGTCTACCCATAGCCAGCCGGTGAGCATGAGTGTTATACCGGCAAGGATGACGCCCACCGAGGAAAGGGCATCCCCCATGGCATGCCAGAAGGCGCTCCTTACCGCCAGGCTTTCCTCTGCTTCGGAGTGCAGGTAGCGCACCACCATCAGGTTGGCCACGAGGCCGATGATGGCTACTCCCAGCATCAGCCCCCCTTCCACGGGCTCGGGGTTGAACCAGCGTGTTATGGCGCCGTAGAAGATAGCTATGGATATACCCCCCAGGCTGAGGGCGTTGATGACGGCGGCCAGGATGCTCCACCGGTGGTAACCGTATGTCATCTCCGGGGTAGCGGGCCGGCGGGCCATGCGGACGGTGAACCATACCAGCAGTATGGCTATGAAATCAGTGGCTACATGGCCGGCATCACTGAGCAAAGCCATGGAGTTGGACACATAACCACCTACCAACTCAGCCGCCAGGATGATGCCGGTAACGGTGAGGGCCAGCTTCATCCGGCTGGCATGGTGGGTCAGGCGTTCAAGCGGTGATGTTCCCTCATCATGCATTCGTTCATTACCACCTTCAGGCCCGCTTCGCGGGCCTTTTTCGCGGCTTGCTCGTTCACCACGCCGTCCTGCATCCATACGGCCTTGGCGCCGATGGCGATGGCATCTTCCACTATGGATCCCACATCCTCTGAGCGCCGGAAGATGTCCACTATCTCAACGGGGCCTGGTATGGAGCGCAGGTCAGGATAGCTCTTGAGCCCCATGATTTCTATGGCCGAGGGGTTTACCGGCATTACCTCAAAGCCCTGGTCCTTGAGGTAGCTGGCCACCCCGTAGCTGGGACGGTAGGCCTTGGGGGATAGGCCCACCACCGCCACCCGCCGGAACCCAATGAGGATACCCTCGATATCACTCATAGAACCCTCCTGAAAGCTAATCATTATACTTGATTTGTAGTGGAGGGTCAACTGTGGCCGATGGGAGAGGATGGGGATTCAGACGCCTTCTTGACACTTGTTGGCTTGTTTGCCTATACTTGCCGTGTATATACCGTGGGCCTTTAGCTCAGTTGGTTAGAGCGCGGCTCTGATAAAGCCGAGGTCTGTGGTTCGAATCCACAAAGGCCCACCATGGGTACTCGATCTTCTGGTGGCGTATCTGACTAAAAGGTGCCTTCCGCAAGTTGAGCGGCTATGATGATCTCAGTATCTCCCATGCCTTGACACCCTCTTCGGCGGCCACTGCATATTCATGTCCCTGAACTCGGAGATAGCGAGGTCATGGGCTCCATGGCTCCTGGCCGCTCATCGGGGTTGTCAGGCTGGAACCTTATATCGCCCGCCATGCCGAACGCCTGCTGGTAGTAGTCCAGGGCCTCTTCTTGTGCGCCTAGGGCTGGAATCCTTCACACTGCATGTCCCTGTCATTTCCTTCGATGCCCCACAGGATTATCACCGTTGAGACTTCACTTGGGAACACTTTAACTCCACTGGGATCCCACAAGCGTGTGCAGCAACTACTTTCGTCGGCATTGATGTAGTAGTAGGCCGTTACCTGATCTGTAGACGTGCCAGGCAGGTTGCCGCTGTAGCTGGCCTGCCCAGGCTGATCTACCTTCGCTTTTCGGAGCCTGTCAGGTAACTCGTGGACACCTTCGTCGGCAACGTAGAAGTTGATGTCTGAGGTGGCCCCCAAAATTCGGACAGGTGGTTAAGAGCGGGTTCTGCTCTTAAAATAACAAAATCAGAAGGAGCAGAGATGAAACAGAACCGAAGGAAGCACAGCCCGTCGTTCATCTCCGCCTTTCCGCGTGCACGCTTATGCATACAGGCGGAAAGCGAGGTCAAAAGTTCTTGATATTGTACACGTAGGCCCACCATAGCCTTCAGGGGGCTATCACCCCTCGGTGCCGGTGACGGCGTCGCCGCCGTCGTAGGTGTCCTCCACATCCACCCGTGTGAGACCGTAGCTCTCCAGGAAGGAATCGAAGCGGTCCCACACCTGGCTCTCGGAGAAGTCCCGGGGGTCGGCCTGGCTGGCCTCATAGACCATGGTGGGGATACCGGCCTGCTGGAGGGCCAGCTTGCCCTCTCCCATGGCGCACTGCTCCGCTTTACACCCCCGGTCCTCGTGCAGCACCGCCCCTTGGCAGTGCCACTCCTGCACCATCTTCACCAGGTGCTCCGGGCGGTTGACGCAGCAGGAGAAGGCGTTCCAGCGGTAGCGGATATAGATATCGGCGGCGGTCTGGAGCACATCCTCCCTGGTTTTTATCTCCTTGCCCTCCTCCTCCAGGGAGCCCACGGGCAGCATGGAGCCGTCCGGCAGGTAGCGCCAGGTGCCGAAGCCGTAGACGAGGGGGCCGCCCACGATGATGGCCCCGTACTCCGCCGGGTAGCGCAGCAGATTGATGCGGTAGAAGGGGGGGATGCCGTCATGGATGAGGCGGACCTTCTCGTAGCCCCGGGCGGAGATGCCATCACGCACGCGCTCCCGGGTCTCGTCCAGCAGCTCCCGCAGGTACTCCACCACGGCGGCCTCGTGCCTCATGGTCACCGCCGGCAGGCGCAGCGACCATAGTTGGCGGTAATCCCAGGGGGCGGGAATGTTCTGGCACTCCAGGAATATCTTGGTGAGCAAGGCGTAGCACTCCCACTCGTTCTTTGCGCCCTCCACCGCCTTCTCGTCATCGTACCTGATGCCGGTGTGCTTCTCCATCCACTCAATGCCCTCGGCAAGCTGGGTCACCAGGTATTCATGGGACTCGGGGGTCTCCTCGTAGGGGACATCGAAGGGGTAATAGGGCACCCCCAGGTGCTCGGTGAAGAGCTGGCCCGTTTTGCCCATGGAGTGGCAGCCGACATACTGAAAGACGAAGTTGGGGATGACCGTATCCCCCTTGGGGCCGCGGGTGCTGAGGCCCCGGAACATCTGGCCCAGGTGCAGGCGCATGGAGGAGCACAGGTCCCGGCCCCACCCCCGGGCCTCCATCGCCTCGTGGCATTTGATGTTGTCCTCGGGACGGCGCATCATCATGGTATAGTAGGGCCCGTAGGAGGGGTTGGCGAACTCGCCCAGCCCGGACAGGTAGCCCTGGAAGGACTGCACAATGCCCTGAATCACGGGGGCACCCCGGGCCTGGGCCTCCCAGGTCTTGTGGAAGTGCCACCGGCGCAGCTCCTTCATCTTGCCCCATAGCTGGGCGGGCTTGGTGGGGTAGCGGGTCTGGTTAAGCTCTACTTTCATCATCATGCCACCTCTAACTGCAGTGTCTCCAGAAAGGCCTCCAGGCGGGTGCGGAACTGCCCTACCGGTGTGGTCACATCCACCTCCAGCGCCAGGGTGGGCAGGCCGTTCTCCTTCAGCGTCTTCTCTATCACCGGGTAGTCCCACAGGTGGGGGTCACAGAACTTCTCCTGGATGAAGATGACCCCTTGGACGCCCCAGTCGCGGGCTAGGCCGAGCACATGTGTCGGGTGTCTGCGGCCGGGGTTGGCCACATCCCGGTTCGGACAGGCGGGCTTGGCTATGTAGCGATTAGTTATGGCGGAGATGAGGTCTTTGTCATCCCCAACGGGCACATCCTCCCAGAGATACTTGGTGCCGGTGCAGTGGTCATCTATGACCACGGTGGCCCCCATACTCTCTATGAAGCGCACCAGGTCTCGGTCATCGTTCTCGCTGCCCATAATCATCAGGCGGACGCCGGGGTCAGGGGGGCCGGGGGCACCCGATAGCTCCCTCAGCGTCTGCTCCGCCAGCAGGCTATGCTCCTGCTTATCCATTACTTGGCTGGCCACTACCATGTCCATCGCCTGGGCACCGGAGAGGGGGGGGTGGGGCCGCTTGCGCAGATCATACACATCACGCATCAGCCTGCGGGAGCGGTTAAAGATCTCAGTGGCGTCCTGCAGCGCTTTCCGGGTGATGGGAGCGCCGGTAAGCTCCTCCAGCGTCCCCTGGAACCTCTCAAAGCTCTTGGTCGCCACGACTCGGGAGGGTTCGGTGTGCAGGGGCACCGGCCAGTAAATCTCGTGGTGGTAGGAAAGGCTCTTTATGTTCCGCCACCAGCTTATATAGGTGCTGCGGATGTGCTGGCAGCACCATGTGTTCAGAATACCATCCAGGTAATCGTAGTGGCCGCTGAGACCCTCGTAGAGGCAGTCCCGGCAATATGGGCACCACAGGGGAAAGATATGCTTATCGGTAATATCCTGGACCTGGTGGCTGCCGAAAATGCGGACGGGCAATAGACCGGCGGCGTAGATAATCTCCTCGGGGGCGTAGGTGCAAAAGAATCCCATGACCTGCCGTCCGTTGCTGGACTTCCAGTCCTGGGCATACTGGTGGCGGTTATCGAATATCTGTTTAAACCTGGTAAGCGCGTTGGAACCAGTCACAGGCCAACCTCCGGGGGAAGTAAAGTGCCCCATTGTAGCACCGGTACGGTGGGGTGGTCAAACGGGCCACAGGATGCTGAAGTGGACCCCAGAACCCGGACAGGTGGCTGAGTACGGGGTCACCCATTTGTCTTTCCCAAAATCAGTCATACTCCTGAATACAACAAGGGAGTCGCAAGTTAGCATGGGTGGTGAAACGGACAGATTCCGAGGGGAAAGGGGGTGGGTTGGAGATGGAGTCGAAACGGTAGGAATCCCCGGTGAATGTTGCAGATGTTCATGGTTGCTGTCTGGCTCTATCTTACAAATACGGTCTTATTCTCGGTAAAGGCCCAGCTCGCAGGCTCCGTCGTTGCACCTCTGAGAGCATCAATCCACAGGGTTTCACCGTCAGGCATCATAATAATAATGACCCCGTTAAAACCAAAGCCATACGGAACGCTGGTTTGGAAGCCGTAGATATGTCCATCCGGGATGATGTCCCGAAAATCCCGGTTTAGAAGACATTGGCTTTCCAGTAGGAACTCATATTTGCCGTACCTTAGATTCGGAATGGAGTTCCCGACAGAGAGAACGGCGTGGTCGGGGCGGATGCTCGAGCGGACCAAGGCAAGATGTGGGTCCTCAGGATAGGTATCGTTGACACCGGACAGAAACCAGTTGCCTTGAGCTGTTCTAGGCAGGTTCTGAAAATTGGAACCACAAGACAGTGTCTCTCCTTCCACCTTGTCGCGCTCAACCAGAGCCACCAGTTGGTCGAGTACCGGCCCCTCCTCGTAGTAAAGCAGTGGACAAACTGCATTCAGGGCCCTACTGTTCCCCCACCGCTGGGGGTTAGCCACACCTTTCTGACTACGACGCTGGTCGTAAACACCAAAATCCCAGGCCCAAATGCCGGGGTTTCCTCCTGTGGTTCCGAGGACTTCCCCTGCCGTTACCTGGATACCAACTTCTTGCGTCTAAACACGGTAGGTCTCACCTCCAGTGGAGTATTCGCTGTTCAACCTCCAGTCCTCGTAAGAAGAAGTATCTCCAAAGAGGTCTGCCGAGAGGGAGCTGATGTGGCCGAACACGATAGTGATATCCTCGCAAGATTTCAGAGTCATGCTGTAGTCCGTGAAGCCAGCGGTGACGTGCTCATCGGCTAGTACCCTTGTGACTGTCAGGTTTCCTGGTGAATACAGCGTGGCGATGTCCGTTACCCCACTGGAATCCGGGTTGGCGAGGTAGAAATAGATGTGGTCGGCGGGAAAGACGTGTCCTGGTGGGTTTATATTCCCAAGGGTTACTATATGGTCGATACTGCCAAAATTCGTCGGCGAGACTGTGAAAACAGGCTTTGAGTCACAAGCCAGGATTTCTATTTCGGGCC
>JASLQE010000284.1 GCA_030744635.1 Dehalococcoidia bacterium
CCACTGCTGTGGGCTACCGCAGTATTGTAATACATATGTGGCCCCCAGGTCACTCTACAGGTTCACTACATCTTGGCTTGGATGAGCAGAGTGGCGGCACCAGAGATTAATACCCACTCGCCTATATTCCGATAGGCATACGCCACAGCGGGTACAACCCCCGCCACACGCCCTGGATTTCCCCCAGGGTGGCATAGGCCTTTACCGCCCGTATCACCGCCGGCATGACATTCTCCCGCCTATGGGTGACCTCTTTTATCTGGGCCAGTGCCGAGCCCACCTCTGCGTTGTCCCGCTCTGCCCGTAGCTTCTCCAGTTTGGCTATTTGGATGTCAACCGAGTTGGGGTTAGGGCGGAACACGGGCACATCATGGGGCTCCTCCTCCATATGGAAGGTGTTCACCCCCACCACCTCTTTCTCCCCGCTGGAGAGCTTCATCTCGTGCTCCAGCATAGCTTTCTGGAACTCGCGGTGCACCCATCCGGACTCCAGGCAGGCCACCAGCCCGCCCATGTCCTCTATTTTACGCATGTAGTCCCACGAACGCTGCTCCACCTGGTCGGTGAGCCACTCTATATAGTAAGAGCCGCCCAGGGGGTCGGCCACGCTGGTCACGCCGGCCTCCATCTGAGCTATCTGCTGGGTGCGGATGGACATAAGAATGCCCTGATCCGAGGGCAGGCACAGGGCCTCATCGTAAGAAGTGGCGTGCATGGACTGCACCCCGCCCAGGGCGGCGGCCAGCAGTTGGTAGGCCACCCGGACGATGTTGTTGAGCGGCTGCTGGTAGGTGAGGGTGGAGCCCGAGGTCTGAATATGGCTGCGGAACGCTGAGGAGCGAGGGTCCCGGGCGCCGTAGCGCTCGGTAAGCAGCTTATGCCACATGCGTCTGGCGGCCCGGAACTTGGCCACCTCCTCCAGAATATCGCTGTGGGCCGCCAGGTGGAAGGTGAGGGTGGGGGCGAAGTCGTCTATCTTGAGCCGGTCCCGGCCCAGCTCTTCATCAATGTAAGCCACCGTATTGGCGAAGAGCAGCCCCAGCTCCTGGGGGGCTGAGATGGCGTTCTCCCTGTAGTTGTAGGAGGCGAAGCTAACCGGGTGCCACCTGGGTGTATTCTGGGCGCACCACTCCACTAGGTCAACGCTTAGGCGAATCATATCGCCGGGGGGAATGATATCCGTCAGCTTGCAGCACCCGGTAAAGAGCAGCAGGTCGTTCTGGGTGGTGCCATCAAGGGCCTCCAGGGGAATACCGCGCTTTTCGGATAGCGCAAAATACATAGCCGACAAGGCACAGGCGTTCCAAGGCGTGGCGATGACGGCCGTGGACACCTTGTCTATGGGCAGGCCATCAAACATAGCCTCCATGTCCAGCAGGGAGGTCACGGGTACACCACCCATACCCACATCCCCTGCCACCCGGGGGTCATCTGGGTCCAGCCCGCTCTCGGTAACGGCGTCAAAAGCGATGGAGAACCCCGTCTGCCCCAGCTCGTACTCCATCTTGAAACGCTCGTTAGTCTCCTCAGGGGTGGCGAAGCCGGTGAACTGTCGGATGGTCCATAGCTTGCTGCGGTACATGCTGGGATAGATGCCGCGGGTGAAGGGCTGCTGACCGGGCGCCCCCAGGGTCTCCTCCAGCCGCAGGTGGGCCACATCCTCGTGTGTGTAAACGGGCTTGATGGAAATGCCCGATTCGGTGGTGAACTCCTCTTTACGCTCTTTCACGGCGGCCTCCTTTCAGCATAACACCCCATTATATATGTACGGGAGGTTACTTGTCCCTATGGGTTGCAGGCGGCCTTGCTACTAATATTCTACTTTCCACCCACCCGGTAGATAGGCCCTGGGGCTATGGCCCCGGTCCATAGGTGGCTTGGGGGCTGTGCCCCCCCCAGATAGTCCTCGGGTGGTCAGTAGACTTCGATCAAACCCTCAGCTTGCGGAGCGGATGAAGAAGATTATGCAGGATTGGGCATTTGAACCCTAAGCCGAGATGAGCACCTCATCCCCCTCCCAGGAAAAGTGTACCGGGAGGCCCTCGCTCCGGGAGATATCCTCCATATAGCTAAACACTTCCTGGCCCCTGGGGTCTCTGCGGGTAACAATTTCCGGCTCGGCCTGCTTGTTCACATAGCAGGGGATATATGAAACCCGCCTAATCTGCCCGTCCTCAATGACGGCCTTGACCATGAGGGTGGCCTTGGCTTCTGGGTGCATGGGGTAGGTGGGGTATTCCGGATCGGGGACGAAGCCGTAGTGCTCGGTGAATTTTCTGAGCACCTTGGGTATGCTCTTGCCCTTCAGGGTGCCCGGTCCCAGCTCCAGCGCGAAGTTGGAGGTGGAGTAGAAGATGACCTTGCCCCTATACACCTCAACCCCCTTGAGTATGTGGGCGTGGGTGCCCAGGATGAGGTCGGCACCGGCGTCCACGGCGGCATGGCCGATGTCAAAACAATACATGGGGATGACCCGGGGCACAAAATGCTGGCCCCAATGGAAGGAGATGACCACCACATCCGCCTGAGCCTTCAGTTGCTGAATGTCCTGCACCATGGCCGCCAGGTCCTCCTTGTAGGGCAAGGATACGATACGAGGCGGCGTTCCCGGCTGGTAGTCCACCTTTTCATAGATGGTCCACGACCTCACCGGGGCGTAGCCTGGCTTTTCCTCCTCTGCCTCATAACCCTCGGGGCCTATACAACCGTAGGCCAGGAAGCCCACCCTTGTGCCATTGCGTTCCAGTACTACCGGCTGGCGTGCCTCGGCCAGGTTCTGGCCCACCCCCACATAGGGCAAGCCGGCTTCCTTCAGCCGGGCCATGGTATCCAGCAGCCCCTCCGAGCCCCAGTCCAGAGTATGGTTATTGGCCAGAGAGACCACATTGATACCGGTCCGGAGCAGGGCGGGGATGTTCCTAGGGTCAGAATAGGTGGCATGAACCGGGCTGTGTTGGCCCTTATCAGAGTACATTTGCTCGCAGTTGGCGAAGGTGATGTCCCCTGAGCGTAGCACCTCGGCCACATGCTGGAATATGGTCTCAGGCCGCTCGCGGTCA
>JASLQE010000285.1 GCA_030744635.1 Dehalococcoidia bacterium
CAGTGGCCATTCGGTACGTTGTCCTGGGCCCCACACCGGGGATAACAAGCAACTCCGATATACCTTCGGGGAACTCATGCCGCAGATCCTCGTAGTACTTCAGGTAGCCGGTGGTGACCAGCTCAGAGGTGTTTTTTGCGATGGCATCCCCGACGCCGGGGATGGACTTGAGATTGAAGCCTTCGTCCAGATAGGTTTCAACTTCCCTGGGAAGGTGTTCAATTGTCCATGCGGCCTTCCGGTACGCCCGGATTGTAAAGGGGTTCTCCCCCTTCATCTCCAGGGGTTCAGTTATGTCCTGGAATACTCTGGCGATTTCCACATTCCGCATACCATTGCCCCACCACCCTATTTTATCCCTACGGGGCCATCAACGCTAATGAGGCATGGTCCGGCTGATATGTCCCTGGCCCTTCTGAAGAGTCCCGGTTCGAACGAATAACCGGACGGAGCGATACTCTGTTCGGCGTAGGGGGGGAGTCAATGACTGCTCAGTAGCATTGAAAGCTACTGGCCGTGACACCTCTTGAATTTCTTGCCGGAGCCGCAGGGGCATGGGTCATTGCGGCCCACATGCTGTCCCGCGGGCACTGCCTGGCGCGGCATGGGCCGGGTCTGCTGCTCGGCCAGCCGCACCCGTAGGATGGTCCGCACCACATCGTACCGTATGCCTGAAAGGAGGCTCTGGAACATCTGGTGCCCCTCCCTCTTGTAGGCCACCAGGGGATCCGCCTGGGCCACGGCCCTCAGACCGATGCCGTGGCGCATTTGCTCCATGCGGGTAAGGTGCTCCGTCCACAGCATGTCTATGGTGCGCAGCACCACCACCCTCTCCACGGCACGCATGTTCTCCTCTCCCACCTCTTCCACCCGCTCATCATAGAGTTGTTGCGCATGTTCTATCAGCTGCTGTTTTACATCCGAAGGAGAAACACCCTCCAGGGATAGCTGGGGCTGTTGAGGGAAGATGGCGGCCAGTTCCTGAGAGAACTCCTCGGTGTCCCACCCAGCGCCGTACTCATCGGGCAGGTAGCTGTCTACAAGCCGGTCTATCTCTTCCTGTAACATGACACTGATGTTTGCCCGGAGGTCTGTGCCCTCAAGCACCTTGCGCCTCTCCTGGTAGATAATCTCCCGCTGCCGGTTCAGCACATCGTCGTAGTCCAGCAGGTGCTTGCGGATATCGAAGTTATGGGTTTCCATCTTCATCTGGGCGTTTTCAAAGAGCTTACCCACCATGGAGGACTCCAGGGGGGTGTCCTCTCCTAACCCGGCCCAGTCCATAACCTTTCCCAACCGCCCCCCACCGAAGCGGCGGATGAGGTCATCTTCCACCGAGATGAAAAACGCGGATACGCCGGGGTCCCCCTGGCGACCGGAGCGGCCCCTGAGTTGGTTATCTATGCGCCGGGCCTCATGGCGTTCGGTGCCCAGGACAAACAGCCCGTCCTTGTCGGCCACCCCCTCCCCAAGGATGATATCCACACCGCGCCCGGCCATATTGGTGGCCACCGTCACCGCCCCGGGCTGGCCCGCCTGGGAGATTATTGTAGCTTCCCTCTCATGCTGCTTGGCGTTCAGGACACTATGGGGAATACCGCGCCGCTTGAATACATCGCTCAGGCGCTCGTTACTTTCAATAGAGCCGGTACCCACCAGCACGGGGCGGCCTTCGTTGTGCAACATGGCCACCTCAGCGGCGACAGCCTGGCATTTGGCCTCTTCCGAGCGGTAGACCTTGTCCACCTCATCCCGGCGGACCATGGGCCTGTGGGTGGGCACGGAAACCACATCCAGCTTGTAAATCTTGTGGAACTCCTCCGCCTCGGTGACCGCGGTGCCCGTCATTCCGGACAACTTACGGTACATGCGAAAGTAGTTTTGATAGGTGATAGAGGCCATTGTAACGGTCTCCCGCTGTACCTTGACCCCCTCTTTGGCCTCTATGGCCTGGTGCAGCCCCTCGGAGTAGCGGCGGCCTGCCATGAGACGGCCGGTGAACTCATCCACGATGATGACATGGCCGTCTTTGACCACATAGTCCCTGTCTTTATGGAACAACGCCCGCGCTTTAAGGGCCGCCTCCAGAAAGAAGAGGAGGGAATAGTTGGCGGAGTCATACAGGTTGGCCCCTTTGAGTAGGCCGTCACCCCGCAGTACCTTCTCCGCACGAGACAGTCCTTCCTCTGTGAGGTTTACCGCCCGGTATTTCTCGTCAATATGGTAGTCCTCTTCGGAGCGAAGGCGCGCTACCACGCGAGCGAAGGTAGCGTACTTATCGGTAGACTCCTGGGCGGGGCCGCTGATAATGAGGGGTGTCCGGGCCTCATCTATCAGCACATAGTCCACCTCGTCCACGATGGCGTAGTTGAGGGGACACTGAACCATTTGGGAGAGCTCAAGGGCCATGTTGTCCCTCAGATAGTCAAACCCGAACTCGTAGTTTGTGCCATAAGTAATGTCGGCCTTATAGGCCTCACTGCGGGAGACGGGATGAAGATGGGGCCACCGGTCATCCTGGGAGGTCTGTTCCGGGTCAAAGGCAAAGCTGGCATCCTGGTAAATACATGCCGCCCTCAACCCCAGGAAATGGTACACCGGCCCCATCCAGTGCGTGTCACGCCGGGCCAGGTAATCATTCACGGTAACAAGGTGTGCTCCCTGGCCGCTCAGGGCGTTGAGGTAGAGGGGAAGGGTAGCCACCAGGGTCTTGCCCTCGCCGGTCTTCATCTCGGCAATCTGGCCTCGGTGCAGCACCATGCCACCCAGTAGCTGCACGTCAAAAAGGCGCAGCCCGATGGTGCGCCGGGCAGCCTCACGCACCACGGCGAATGCCTCGGTAAGAATGTCATCCAGGGACTCTCCGCCGCTACTCCGCCGACGGAACTCGTCGGTCCTGGCCCTTAGCTCCGCATCGCTGAGGCGTTCAACATCTGGCTCCAGGGCATTAATGCGCTCCGCATTGATACGGAGCCGCTTCAGTTCCCTCTCGTTGGAGTCAAGCAGACTCCCCAGCCACTTCATTGCCATTGCTATTTGTCCTCTGAAACAGCTCCCCTACGGAGCGTCCGGTGTGGATCCGTGATATAGCCTCGCCCAGCAGAGGGGCGATTGGCAGCACGGTTAGCTTGTCAACCTTCTTCTCCTGGGGCACTGGGATGGTATCGGTGACTACCAGCTCTTTTATTGGGCTATCGAAGATTCGGCCGGAGGCGAGTCCCGAGAACACCGGATGTGTACAGCAGGAGTTAATCCCAGCCACACCCTCCCGCTCTAGGGCTACGGTTGCCTGCACCAAGGAGGCCCCGGTATCAACTTCATCATCAAATGTGATAGCCTGCTTGCCCTTAACATCGCCAATGAGGTTGAAGGCCTCCACCCCGCCGGTGGTAGCATCCCGGCGTTTTTCCATGATGGCCAGTGGGGCCTCCATCAGGGCGGCGAAGTCCCGGGCCTTTTTAGATATTCCCACATCGGTGGCCACCACTACTACATCGGAGAGCCGTTTTCGCCGGAAGTAGCTGCTGAGGGTATACATGGCGGTCAGCTCGTCCACCGGAATGTTGAAGAAGCCCTGGATTTGCCCGGCATGGAGGTCCATGGTCAGCACACGGTGTGCCCCAGCCACCGTGATAAGGTCGGCCACCAGCCGGGCGGTGATGGGAACCCGGGGCTGGTCCTTCTTATCGGTGCGTCCGTAGCTGTAGTAGGGCACCACGGCCGTGATGCGATCCGCCGAGGCCCGGCGGAAGGCATCCAGTATTATAAGGAGTTCCACCAGGTTCTGGTTTACCGGCGAGCATATGGGCTGGACGACAAAGATATCACCGGAGCGCACATTCTCCAGAATGCGGACGAATATGTTCTCGTTAGAAAACTGGAACACCTCCATCTGTCCCAGAGGTATGCCCAGGTGCTGGCACACGGCATGGGCCAACTCGGGATGGGCGTTGCCCGTAAACACTTTGAGGTCGTTCAATGGCTGAAACCTCCGAATGCGGCCGCTCTTGTCACAGGGGTGTATTCCCGTGCTTCTTCCAGGGTAGCTCTACCTTCTTTTTCTCCAACACCTTTAGAGATTGCACAATGCGCCGGCGGGTATCCTTGGGGTCGATAATATCGTCAACATGCTGGTAGGAGGCCGGGTACATTATGTCCATAAAGGTGTTGCGGAACTCTTCCTCTCGCTTCTTACGCTCTGCCTCCTTGTCTTCCACCTGTGCAATCTCCTTGCGGAAGACCACATTCACCACACCCTCGGCGGCCACGAGGCCGATTTCGGCAGTAGGCCAGGCATACACCACATCCGATTTCAGGTACTTGGAACCCATAGCGATAAAGGCCCCGGCATATGCCCAACCGATATTTATGGTAATCTGAGGCACCGTAGCTTCAGAGGTAGCGTAAAGCAGGGTGGCTCCCCTGAATATCATGCCTTCTCGCTCCATCTCCGAGCCTATCAGGTATGCGGGCGTCGCCACCAGATACACTATGGGTATGCTGAAGGCGTCACAGAAACGGATGAAGCGGGCCGCCTTTTCAGCCGCCTTGGTGGTGATGGCCCCGGCCTGTACGGATGGGTTGTTAGCCACTATCCCCACTGACTGCCCATCAAAGCGGGCCATGCCTATCACCATGCTGCGGGCGTAGCCCTTATGTATCTCAAAGAACCGGCCCCCATCGGTAATCTCATATATGACCTTGTGCATGTCATATGGTGTGGTGGAGGAAGCGGGCACAATCTGGTACAGCTTCTCATTGGTTCTGTCCGGTGAGTCCTCACTCTTGATACGGGGCGGCTTCTCTCGATTGTTGGAAGGCAGGTAGCTCAGAAGGTCCTTGATTTTCTCAACACAGTCATTGTCATCCTCTGCAACCACATGGCACACGCCGCTGACGGTGCTGTGGAGCTTGGTCCCACCCAGGTCGTCTACTCCAATCTCCTCGCCGACAACAGCCTGTACCAGGGCTGGCCCGGCTATGAAGGCCGCCCCATTGCGGGTCATGAACACAAAGTCAGTCAACCCGGGAGAATAGGTCTGGCCTCCGGCCACCACACCACACATAGCGGATATCTGCGGGATGACACCAGAATAGATGGAGTTGAGGTAAAAGAGGTTACCATACTCGCGGGACACGGCCAGGAACTCCTGAAGGCGCGCCCCCCCGGACTCGTGAAAGCCGATGCATGGCACCCCCCAGTCTCCGGCCATCTCGGTAATCTTGGCTATTTTCTTACCGTGCATCTCGCCCATGGTGCCGCCGATGCAGGTGAAGTCCTGGGCGAAGGCAGCCACGACACGGCCGCTTACCTGCCCGTAGCCGGTGATAACCCCATCCGCAGCGGGGTTCACCTTGTCCATGCCGAAATCCCGGCCTGTACACCGGGCAAAGGCGTCTATCTCAATAAAGGTGCCAGGGTCAAAAAAGAGCTCCATGCGCTCCCGGGCCGTCAGGCGGCCCGCCTTGTGCTGGGCCTCCACCCGGGCCTCCCCACCCATAAGCTCTATTTCGGCACGACGGCGCTTGACTATATCCACCTTGGCCATCATCTGTTCAGGGTTGGAATCAGCCATTGCCAGCTACCTCCCTATGAACTGCGGTTGCCTCTTTTCTCTAAAGGCGGCCAGGCCTTCTACGTGGTCCTGCGTATTGATGGCTATGGCCTGATAAGCGGCCACCATGTCCAGGGCTGTGGCAAAGTTGGTATTCAGCCCACGGTACAGCAGAATCTTGTTAAGGCGCAGGGAAACGGGTGGGTTCTGGGCCAGCCTGCGGGCGAAGGTATAGGTCTCCTCCTCCAGCTTCTCATGAGGCACGAAGCGGTTTATAAGCCCTATTCTGTACGCCTCTTCCCCCTCCACAAAATCGCCGGTGTAGAGGAGCTCCGCCGCCTTGGCCAGGCCCACAATACGGGGCAGGAGCCAGGCATCCCCGGTGCCGGGGACAAGGCCTATGGTGGTGAAAGCGACCCGGAACCTTGACTTCTCGGAGCCGATGCGGATGTCGCAGGCCTCGGTCCAGCCAAAGCCGGCACCCACTGCAGGGCCGTTCACCATGGCGATGGTGGGTTTCTCCAGTTGCTGAAGCCTGAGACTGAAAAGCGGGGCGCTCGCATTCAGGCCGCGGCGTATGTTCTCGGGGTTGCTCTCGTCCAGCACTATCTCCCGCCCCTCACCCCGCCCGATATCCGCACCGGCGCAGAAGGCACGCCCCGCTCCGGTTAGCACCACCACCCGGACTGAGTCATCGCTGGCAATTTCGTCCACAGCCTGTACCAGCTCGGCGGCCATCAACTCGTTCATGGCATTGAGCTTCTCCGGCCTGTTCAGTGTGATTGTGGCTATTCCCTGGTCCTTGGACACCAGAATAGTTCTGAAAGGCATGCCTCCTCCTTCTGAGTGTCTTTTCCCCTTGGGATTATAGCACCACCCCCAGCCTATGAGCAATGAAAGGGGGATGCGTAAACGGCCGGCGTCAATTCTGTTTTACTGACCTGGACTTCCGGCGGAATTTGGAAATGCCCTGACGGGCAGCGGCGGCCTCGGCATCCTTCTTGCGCATACCCTCGCCTTTTCCATACACCTGGTCCCCCACCCTTACCTCCACCGTATAGCGGCGGTGGTGCGCCGGGCCGGTGACCTCCACCACGCGATACCGGGGCGGGGGTGAACCCTGGCCCTGTGCCTGAGCCTGAAACTGGGACTTGTAGTCCGGCGGCAGCCCTTTGTGCAGTAGCCTGCGCCACTCCCGCCGCAGCAGGCGGTCCACCATTCCGGTAGCCCGCGTTACACCGCCATCAATAACGGCGGCTCCGATGATAGCTTCAACCACCCGGCCCAAGTTGGACTCTCGCTGCCGCCCGCCGCTCTTCTCCTCGCCCTTGCCCAGTATCAGGAATTCACCCAACCCCAGAGATTGAGCTATGCGAGCCAGGGTATCCATGCATACCAGGGCGGCCCGCACCTGTGTCATCTGCCCCTCGGAGAGGCTGGGTGTGAGTGCGTGCAGCCGCCGGGCTACCACAAATCCCAGAAAGGCATCCCCCAGGAACTCCAGCCGTTCATTATGTGGGATGGGGTATCCGGTGTTTTCATTGACATAGGAGGTGTGGAGGAGAGCCTCTTCCAGTAATGTCTGGTTTCGAAAGGTGAAATGTATTATCTTCTGAACACGGTCTAAATCTGACATAGCTTACAGCATTATAACCCATAAGTGACACGGTGGCATATAATTGGATGCGATGGACCTGGCCAAGAAGATGGACGGCTTCTTCCTCCCGGCACTATCCCAAGCCCTAAGGGCAGCCGGAGAAGCCGCCGCTGCCCGGGGTTGGACTGCGTACCTGGTGGGCGGGGCGGTGCGGGATATGCTGCTGGGCCAGCCATGTCAGGATGTAGACATAGCCATCGAAGGCGAAGCCATCACTGTGGCCCTCGATATTCCAGGCAGCCTGAAGGTAGTACGACACCCCAGGTTTGGCACCGCTACTGTCAGAGGGGAAAGGTGGAGCCTGGACCTGGCCACCAGCCGCCGGGAGAGCTATCCACATCCCGGCTCCCTACCGGTGGTATCCTCCGCCCTCATAGGCGAAGACCTGTTCCGGCGGGACTTCACCATCAATGCCATGGCCGTTGCGCTCTCCCCGGGCCGCAGAGGTGAGCTGGTGGACCCTTACCATGGCCGGGGAGACCTGACCCAAGGCCTGCTGCGGGTGCTCCACGACAACAGCTTTGTGGACGATCCCACCCGTATCCTCCGGGGACTGCGCTACCAGGCCCGCTTCGGATTCTGCATGGAGGGGCATACACTTGAGTTCTTGCGCCACGACAAAAACCACCTTAAGGGTATCAGCGGCCACCGGC
>JASLQE010000286.1 GCA_030744635.1 Dehalococcoidia bacterium
GATTTCCTTTTCCTCCAAGTTGTGGTGCTCCAGGCCGAACCAGAGCTCGGCGCCCTCGCTCCTGCCCACCCAGTTGCGCTGCATGATTTTGATACGCTCCGGCCAGTCAACGCCGATGTGGTCCTTGAGCTCATCGGCGTACTCGGTGATGCGGAAGAACCACTGCTCCAGCTCCCGGCGCTCCACCTCGGTGTGGCAGCGCTCGCAGTGACCGGCCACTACCTGCTCATTGGCCAGCACCGTCTGGCACTGGGGGCACCAGTTCACCGGGGCCTCGGCCCGGTAGGCCAGGCCGACCTCGTAGAGCTTCAGGAAGAACCACTGGGTCCACTTGTAGTAGTCGGGGAGGCAGGTGTTCACCTCCCGGTCCCAGTCATAGGAAGCGCCCATGGAGCGTAGCTGGCGGCGCATGTTATCCGCATTGCTCATGGTCCAGGTGTAGGGATGTATGCCCCGCTTGATGGCGGCGTTCTCCGCGGGCAGCCCGAAGGCATCAAAGCCCATGGGGTGCATCACATTGAAGCCCTGCATGCGCATGTAGCGGGCGTAGACATCGGCGGGGGCCATGGCGTACCAGTGTCCAATGTGGAGGTCGCCGGAGGTATAGGGGTACATGGTAAGGTCGTAGTACCTGGGGCGGGGGTCATCGTCCAGGACCCGGTAAAGGCCGTCGGCGTCCCATCGCTGCTGCCATTTCTTGTCTATCTCGCGGGGGTCATACCTGATGGACATCTATTCTCCTTGCAAAACCGGGTGGGCCACGCTCGGTGCTACGGGGGTGGCCGGCAGCCCCACTAAGAAATAATACCAGATAGTGCCGAAAGGACAAACAAGGGGTTAGAGCCCCTTGGCGGGGGTCTCTGGCGGTGTCCCCTACTGAGAGAAGAAAGGAAACAAACGGGTGGGCGGGCAAGGAATAGCGGGAAACCGGCCTGAGGGGCTGAGAGGGCAGCGTTCCTGCCTGGCTTAGCCGCGGGACATATCCGGGCTGTGCGCTCCGGGCACCACCTCGTCCTGTGCGGGACTTTCCGGCGCACAGGTATCGCATCCCCGGTCACGGGCTTTCAGGTACACGGCCACCCCCAGTATGGCCACGCTGGCCAGGCCGATGATGGGCCTGATGGGCAGGTAGTAGGCCAGTATGGTGGAGGTGCCAATGAGGGATACCAGAACGGCGTTGCAGATGGGGCACCCGAAGGCAAAGATGCCCCCCAAGATCCCGGCAAAGGCGGAGCCTGGAGTCCCGCCTGCGGTACAGGCTGAGGGATATGTAGATGCCTGCCAGCCCGGAGGTGAGGAGGAGGAAGGCATAGTCCAGGGGATTGACCGGTATCATCCGGCCGAACAGGGGGGTGCTAATCACAGCCGTGGGGACCCCCATCAGCAGGGAAAGGGCCAGGGCCGATAGCGCCGCCAGCAGGATGTACCTTAGCATTCTGCTCATGTCCCCTCAAATCCTGATTATTCTATCCTGAGCCGGTATTTCAGCGGCGGTGGTCGGCGCTTTGAGGAGGCCACGCCGCAACACGGCCCGCGAATATGCCACATTATAGCACTGACT
>JASLQE010000287.1 GCA_030744635.1 Dehalococcoidia bacterium
AGAGCGGCAAGGCTGTGTGCGAGGACCCCCAGATGAACCACAGGGGCTACTTCTGGGCACTGGAGCATCCGGAAATAGGCCCCACCGCCTATGTTGGCGAGCCATTCCTGCTCTCCGGGACTCCGGCTCAGGGCAACATGCCTTCTCCATGCCTTGGTGAGCATACGGAACATGTCTGCCGGGAGTTCCTGCACCTGCCCGACGATGAGTTCATCAGGTTGTTGGGGGAAGGGGTGTTCCAGTAACAGGGTATCTGGTCCGGTGGCGTCGGTTTAGACAAACCACCAACTATCAGTATGGCTGAACTCTTATGGGCGCTTCTTCCGGCGGAGCACAATATTTCCCCATAATTTGACAAAACTTGAATGCTATGTTTTGATTATTGTAGCCGGTATACAGTTTGCAATTCCCACCCTGTGTGATGTTACTCAATTTCCCCAGGTAATGGATGACCAAGCCATGACCGAGTATTATGGAAAGGAGGTCATCCATGGCCTACACAGACAAGACCCTCCAGTGCGTGGACTGCGGCGCAAGCTTCACCTTTGACGCTGCCGAGCAGGACTTCTTCGCTACCAAGGGCTTTACCAACGAGCCCAAGCGTTGTCCTGACTGCCGAGCAGCCAGGAAACAGCAGCGCGGTAGTTCGAATGGTGACCGGGACAGCTACGGCTATCAGCGGCAGAGGGAAATGCACCCTGTTGTCTGCGCCTCTTGCGGCAAAGATACCCAGGTGCCCTTTGAGCCCCGAAACGGGCGACCAGTGTACTGCAGCGACTGCTACTCCCAGGTAAGACTAACCTCAGGCAGCCGCTAAAAGCGACGAAAGGGATGAGGGGCGGCCCCATAGGGGCCGCCCCTTTCTTTTTACCCCGGCGAGTGCAGCGATACCCACATATCGCCGCCGTATCCGATGTATTACCGTACGGGTGAATTGGGCGATAATACGACAGGTCAGCACTGCTAATACGATATCCACACTCTTCACAAAGCATATCGAGTTAGGTTGCTATTGACACCCTTTGAACCGCGCCACTACAATGGGCCGGGGGGTAGGCCATGACAGCTATTGCGGAAAGCATTGCCAGCGCAGTCATCCGGGGGGATGCCTCAGCCACGGTCCAACTAAGCCAACGGGCCCTGGAACAGGGGCTGTCCCCTCATGACATTTTCCAGGGTGCTCTTATTCCCGCCATGACCACCGTGGGTGAGAAGATGCAAGCCGGGGAGTACTACATACCCGAGGTGCTCCTCGCGGCCAAGGCCATGAAGGGGGCCTCGGAGTTGCTCAAGCCGCTGTTAGCCCAGGGCGGCACCCACCAGCCGGTTGGACGGGTAGTGCTGGGCACGGTAAAAGGGGACCTCCACGACATCGGCAAGAACCTGGTGGCGACTATGATGGAGGGGGCCGGATTTGAGGTGTTTGACCTGGGCACCAGCGTGCCCGCCCAGAGGTTCGTCCTGGCGGCCCAGGAGCAGGGTGCCCAGATAGTGGGCCTCTCTGCCCTGCTGACCACCACCATGGTAAACATGAAGGAGGTAATCCGCTGCCTGGACGAAGCCGGGTGTAGGGCGGAGGTCAAGGTGATAGTGGGCGGCGCCCCCATGACGCAGCGCTTCGCCGATGAGATCGGAGCTGATGGATACTCCTCCAATGCCGCCGGTGCCGCCGAGCTGGCCCGGAAGCTGCTGGACCTGGGCTAGGGGGAAGGGGGACGATATGGCAGCCACTGATGGCCCTAAATTTGAAAGGGTCCGGCAGGCCCTGCTGCTGGAGGGGGAGCCGGACAGGGTGCCCCTGCTGGAACTGGCAGTGGACCGGGATGTAAAAAGGGCCTTCATGGGGGGAGGCATGCGTGGCCTGGAGGGGGAGGTGGAGTTCTGGGTGAGGGCCGGGTACGACCATATCCCCATCGCCCAGGGAATAAGCATGATTATCGCGGGCAACGCTGCCCCACGGGACGCAGCCGGTGCCGCCTTCAACGGCGTCATGCAGTCCCAGGAGGCCAGGTACAGCCTCTACCAGGAGGCCGACAGGCGGAGACGCTGGATGGAGGAAGGCCGCGGTGTCATCACCTCCATGGATGACTTCCGCCGTTTCCCCTGGCCCGGACCCGATGATATCGATACCTCCACGCTGGATGCCGTTGGCAGGCTGTTGCCAGAGGGCATGAAAATCATCGTAATAATAGGCATCGCCTTCGCTGAGGTCTCCTCCCTGATGGGGACAGAGAGCTTCTTCATGTCCATCTACGAGGACCCCGAGCTGGTGTCCGCCGTGTTTGAGAAGATTAGCCTGCTGGAATACGAGACCGTCAGGAAGGTGGTGGGGCACCCCTCAGTGGGGGCGGTGTGGCTGGCGGGAGACATAGCTTACAGCAACGGTCTGCTGGTCTCGCCATCGGTGCTCCACCAGTTCGTATTCCCCCTGATAAAGAGCCAAGTGGACCTGTGCCGGCAGCACGACCTGCCCTGCCTACTACACTCGGATGGCGATATCTCCGAGGTCATCCAAGACATCATAGACTGCGGCATCAGCGGCATTCACCCCGTGGAGCCTAAAGCCATGGATATCGCTGATATCAAGAGGAGATACGGCGGCAAGCTGTGCCTGTGCGGGAACATAGACCTAGGCTACACCCTGACCCTGGGCACGCCGGAGGAGGTGGCGGAGGAGGTAAAGCAGAGGCTGCGGGATGTGGCCCCCGGCGGCGGCTACTGTGTCGGCTCCAGCAACTCCGTAACCGAGTATGTGCCCCTGGCCAACTTCAACGCCATGAGGGAAACCGTGCTGAGCTTCGGACGCTACCCCATCTCCGTGTAGCCTCAGGGCCTGCCGCCAGTTGTGCAGCAAAGGTTGTTTATTAACGGGGATTCCAAAGGGGCTCTGCCCCTTTGGCGGGGGTGAGGGTGGGGCGAAGCCCCCCCCGGATAACCCCTCTCTGGCGGTTGGCAGCAGCCATTATTGCTGAAAATCCTCTTAAAGTAATAGCTTTCCCTACCTCCTGCCATCAAGGCCTCCTTATTGGTTGGATTTGCGGGCTTTGTTGACCAACTGGAATACCCGCTGCCTTGAGACCTGCCACAGACGGGCTATCTCAGCCATAGTGTAGCCCTCTTGTATCAACACTATGGCTCGTTCTCCCGTGGCATCCGCTGGCCTTTTCCCTGGGGTTGGTTGCGTTGGTCCGCTATCAGCCCCATGTGCCGGTGCGTCCAGCAGCCCCTGCCGGAATGCTGCAAGGTAGGCGGCGCAGTACTCATCCTCCCCCAGTAGCGCCCGGGCTGCGGTGGTGGTGGCCATAAGCTCCCGGTCCAGGGGGTCTAGGATGGCGGCATCCAGGCCCAGGGCCAGGGCTGCGGCCAGAAAGGTGTGGTTGAGGAGCCGGCGCCGGGGCAGCCCAAAGGAGATGTTGCTCACTCCCAGTACGGTCTTGACCCCCAGGGTGGATTTGATGTCACGCAGCGTCTGTAGCACCGCCACGCCGGCCTCAGCGGCCACCGATACAGGCAGCACTCCGGGGTCAAGGTACAGGTCCTCCAGGGGGATGCCATAGCCCCTCACGGTCTCCGTCAGCAGGCGGGCGTTCTCCATCCTCTCCCGGGTGGAGCAGGGCATCCCCTCCGGACCCACCGCCAGCCCCACCACCTGGCAGCCGTGCTTTTTCACCAGGGGCAGTATCCCCTCTGCGCGGATCGGCTCCCCCGTGATGGAGTTGACGATGGCCCTGCCCAGGTGGGATGACAGGGCCGCCTCAACGGCGGGAGTGGATGCCGAGTCTAAGCACAGCGGCAAGTCCACCACTTCCTGTACAATCCTTGCCAGCCATTCCAGGTTATCCGGCTCCTCCCCCGGGGCGGAGGCTGCGTTAACCTCCAAGAAATGGGCACCGGCCTGTGCCTGGCGCAGCGCCAGCGCCTGGATAAAGGCCTCGTCCCGGCCGGCGATGGCCTCCGCCACGCCGCTCAGGGATGAGTTTATCCTCTCGCCGATGACAATCATCTTCCCCTCGCTTTCGAGAAGGGATTATGGGAGGGGGCGCATTCCGCTGTCAAGTGGCGGTTCTTATGGGATGGAGGGTGCGGACGAAGCCAGCTTTAACTCCGGCACATGCCGGGGCTACAAGGCTATTCCCGCCCTTCCGCAGCTTCATCGCCAGCACGGAAAGGAATAGCGCGCCGATGCCGTACGCGAAATAGGCATGCATGAGTGACAGCTCCGGCGAGCTTGAGGCTCCCATTCCGGCGTCGGCAATGCGGGTAAGGCCAGTCACCAGGGTCAAGAGTCCGACCACAAACAGCTCCCAAACGGCAATCGTTGCCAGGGCCTTGAAAACGGATGGCATTCCCACACCTCCTATATGTAACCGTCCCGTACCTGTTTGGTGCCCAATCTTGATATCCCACCGGAGTATTGTCAATGTACCGAACTGCCTCTGTTACTGTTACTGGGAGCGTTTTCAGCTTAATATAGGGACGTATCGCCCAGAGGGCACGCAGTCCGGTAGCGGGCTTGACCCCCGTGGGGGCTTTACCCCATACTTACCGTGTTTGAGGCCATAACATTTAAGGGGGAATCTGATGGCCGAGTTCACGGGAAGACAGCGGGTGCGGGCGGCATACCGCCGGGAGTTTGCTGACCGGGTGCCCTTCTACCCCATTCTAGGTCACTGCAACGCCAGTCTCGCCGGAATCAGTATCAAAGACTACCTGACCGACGC
>JASLQE010000288.1 GCA_030744635.1 Dehalococcoidia bacterium
CTCAAAGCTTGTCCTATCGGATGGAGTGGGCATGACATCCTGCCACGCGGCCAACTGCCGGGCGGCGTCCCCCAGCCCCTGGCCGGACCGGATAATGCCCACTTTTTCCCACATAAGGCCCTGCACCGCATCCCTGCTTAATGGAGAGGGGAGCCAGTGCGGTTGCCTCTCTGGCACCCGCAACACGCCTTCCGATGCCTGGCCGGAGTGGGAAGTAACCACATCCTTCATCTCCCGGCTGCGCCCCAGGATTCGCTTGCCGAATACCACTACTTCCAGCAGGGAGTTGCTGGCCAGCCGGTTAGCGCCATGTACCCCCGTACAGGCTGTCTCCCCCGCGGCGAAAAGCCCGGTGATGTTGGTCTCCCCCCAGACATTGGTGCGGACCCCGCCCATCATGTAGTGGGCAGCAGGGGCCACGGGAATAAGAGAGCGGGTGATGTCCAGACCGTGCTGGCTACAGAATGCGTAGATGCTGGGGAACCGGGAGAGTACGGTGTGGGAAGGGAGGTGTGTCACATCCAGGAAAACCCGGTCACTGGAGGTCTTCTCCATCTCCGCAACCACGCTGCGAGCCACGATATCCCTCGAGGCCAGGTCGCCATCAGGGGTATAGTTATTCATGAAGGGTTCGCCCTGGGAGTTGCGCATGATACCGCCCTCGCCCCGGACCGCCTCTGAGATAAGGAACGGGGGCGCTCCATCCATGCGGAGGGCTGTGGGATGGAACTGGAAGAACTCGGTATCTATAATCTCGGCACCGGCCTGGTAGGCCAGTGTAAGGCCGTCCCCTGTGGCTATGGGAGGGTTGGTGGTGAAGCGGAATAGCTGCCCACCACCACCGGTGGCCAGTATCGTGCAGTGTCCCTCGTACTCCGCCGGGCGCTTGGAGCGCAGGTCAATGGCTTTGACCCCAACCGCCTTGCCCTCCTTCACTATCAGGCTGGTGGCTAGGCAGTACTCCAGAATTCGCACCTGCAGGGACCGGGCCATGTGGCTGAGGATAGTCTCAATACGCTGGCCGGTGGCATCCCCCCCCGCATGGAGCACCCGGGGCAGGCTGTGCGCCGCCTCCAGGGCCAGCGCCACCTCACCACCCACGGTATCAAACGGCACACCGAAACGGGTGAGGTCGGCGATGCGGTCGGCGGCCTCCTCCACCAGGATACGCACCGCCACCTGGTCACAAAGGCCTGCGCCCACAGCCACGGTGTCCTGGTAGTGTACCTCGGGGGAATCGCTGGGGCCAACCGGGGCGGCTATTCCCCCCTGAGCATACTTGGTGTTGCACTCATCTATGCTGCCCTTGGTCAGCAGCAGAACGGTGCCCTGCTCCCGGGCCAAAATGGCGGTGTAGAGGCCGGCTATACCGCTGCCTATTATTATGTAATCATAGCCCACCGAACAACAGCCCTTAGCCAAGCTCAGGCCACCTCCAGCATCCGCTCCAGGGCTTGCTGGGCTTTTACCCGGACATCCTCGGGGACGGTTACCTGGTTACGCCTTTCCTCCATGGTGCGTAGTACCCCCTCCAGCCGGGTCCTCTTCATATTGGGGCACACCAGGCCGGGAGACAGCACAAAGAATGTTTTGCCCGGGCACTCCTTCTGCAGTCGGTGCAATAGTCCCATCTCTGTGCCTATGAGCAAGGTATCGGCGGGACTCTCCCGGCAAAACCGTACCATCTGGGAGGTGCTGAGCACGGCATCAGCCATGTCCGCCACCTCGGGCAGGCACTCCGGGTGGACCACCACGGGTGCCCCGGGGTGCAGTTGCCGGGCGCGGCGCACCTGCTCCGGAATAAGGCGGCGATGCGTGATACAGAAGCCGGGGTACGGGATAATCTTTTTCGCTGTCTGCCTGGCAACCCACCCGGCCAGGTTCTCATCAGGGACAAATATGACTTGATCATTGAGTACGGAGTCCACCACCCGGGGGGCGTTGGCGGAGGTACAGCATATATCGCTCTCCGCCTTGACGGGGGCGGTGGTGTTGACATAGGCCACAACAGCGGCACCGGGATAGCGCTCCCTCCACTCCCGTAAGTCTACATCGTCTATCATGTCGGCCATGGGGCAGCCGGCAGTGCCCTCGGCCAGCAGCACCTGGCGGCTGGGATTGAGAATGACGGCGTTTTCGGCCATAAAACTCACGCCGCAGAAGACGATAACCTCGGCCTCAGTCTGAGCACACCTCCGCGCTAACTCCAGCGAGTCGCCGACGAAATCGGCTACATCCTGCACCTCGGGACGCTGGTAGTTGTGTGACACAATGACGGCATTCATCTGCCGGGCCAGCGCCAGTATCCGGCGCTGTAGATGACCGATGTCTTCGCTGGCAAACACCGAAGAAGCCCTAATCATCAGTTATCCTCCCCCCTTTCAGGGTACCCTGCAGCCACCACGGTGAGGCCTGCTTCACGCTTACCACAACCTCCCGGCCCACCGTATCCTCGGCGGCAGGAAAAAACACCAGTCTTCCGGAGCGTGTACGTCCCCGCCCCTGGCCCCGGTGTGACACATCCTCCACCAGCACTTCTACCTCCCGCCCCACCAAACGTGTACTGGCTTCAGTAGCCACCGCCCGCTGCACCGCCTCCAGCCTGCGCTGCCGCCGCTTCTTCTCCCCGGAAGGCACATCATCCTTGAGGGTCCGCGCTGCCACCGTGCCGGGGCGCGGGGAGTATGGGGCGATGTGCACGGCGTCAAAGCCCTCGCTCGCTACCAATGACACAGTGCTCTCAAACTGCGCTTCACTCTCCCCGGGGAAGCCCACAATTACATCCGTGGTAATCCCAGCCCCCGGCAGGGCTTCCCGGATACGGGACACCAGCTTGCGGTACTGGGCAACGGTGTAGCGCCGCCCCATGGCGGAGAGCACAGCGTCATCCCCAGCTTGAACAGGCAGGCTAAAGGCGGGGCAGACCCTGCCCAGGTAGGACATATCCTGGAGGAAACTATCTGTAATATCCGTGGGGTAGGAGGTCAGGAAGCGGATGCGGAGCAGGCCTTCGATGCCTTGAAGCCCCCGGAGCAGCCCGGCCAGGTCACGCACCTCACCGGGCAGGTCCCGGCCATAAGCGTTCACATTCTGGCCCAATAGCACAATCTCCCTGATACCACTCTCCTCCAGCGCGCAAGCCTCGGATACTACCTGGTCCGGGGGCCTGCTCCTCTCCCTCCCCCTCCGGGAGGGCACGATGCAGTAGGTGCAGCCGTTGTTACAACCCTGAATGACGGGCAGGAAAGCGCTGGGGCCGGCATGTACGGGCACGGCACAACCCCCCGCCAGCCCATGTCCAACGGCCCAAGACTCCAGGCTGGAGAGGTCCCCCGCCGGCAAAAACAGGTCCACCTGGGGGAAACGCTCCTGAAGATGGCCGTCCTGCGGAGGCACCAGGCAGCCGGTAACCGCCAGGGTGAGTCCAGGATGGGAGTCCTTGAAGGACTCCAGGGTACGTATCCGGGAGACCGCCCGCTCCTCCGCACGCTGGCGCACCACACAGGCGTTGACGACGGCCACATCCGCCTCCTCAGGCGAGGCGGCTTCCTCAAAACCCCAGCCCCTGAGCATCGCCACCAGCCTGGCGGACTCGGCCCTGTTCATCTGGCAGCCGAAGGTCTGCACGTAATAGTGTGGCATATCACAAATGTCGCTAAAAACGAAGCTGCCCCTCGCAAAAGGGGCAGACATTTAGCTCTCTATTCTCTTGGCGGAGGGAATGGGATTCGAACCCATGGGAGGGGTATACCCCCTCCAGCCGCTTAGCAGGCGGCCGCACTAGACCACTATGCGATCCCTCCGCCCACAATATAGCACAGCATACCCCCCTTTTCAACCTATCAAAGAGCACTGTTCCCTATCCTCCGCCCTGCTCCCGGCAGCGGGCCCTACAGGGGGCCGGTCATGCGGGGGACGCCGATTGCCGCCCTGTTTGACCATTAATGCAGCAACGCCTTAAGATGGAGTACAGGTGTTATCAGAGGCTATCAATCAGAGAGGGGGCTCCATGGGAATTGAGAAAGAGGTAAAGGCCATTGCACGGGAGAACGGGGCCGCCCTTGTAGGAATCGCCTCGCGGGAGAGGCTGGCGGATGCCCCCCCCTCGGCGGATCCGGGCTACCTGCTGCCAGCCACACGCTCCATCGTCTCGTTCGCCGTACCTCTTGACCGAAAGACCATCAGAGATTACCTTTCCAAGAAAGAATGGCTGAGCCACGGCAACAACCAGAAGAGCATCTACCAGAAGCTATACACCATCTCCGACCGCGTATCGGACTTCTTGAAAGGCAAGGGCTACGATGCGGTAGGGATAGAAGCCAATAGCGTTTACCGCCCCGAGGATGGCACCACTGAGGCCAAGACGGTCAGCGGGCTTGGTCTCCGCGTGGACCTGGTGCCGGACTTCTCACACCGCTTTGGGGCCGTGGCTGCGGGTCTGGGGCGGCTGGGATGGAGCGGTAACCTGATGACCCCGCAGTTCGGGTCGGCGGTGTTCCTGGCCACAGTCCTCACTTCTGCTGAGATGGAATCCGACCCCCTCATAGAGGAAGACCCCTGCGATAAGTGCAAGCTCTGTACCACGGTGTGCCCGGTGGAGATGGTAAGCAACAAGCAGACCATGTCCGTAACCATAGCCGGCAAGGAACATAGCTACGGGCGGAAAGGGCATAACGCACGCTGCATCATAGGCTGTGCCGGCTACCACGGCCTGGCCCCCAACAAGAAATGGTCTACATGGAGCCCCTTCCGCGTGGACTACCCCTTTTCCGATAATGTAGCCGATGTAATAGACCTGAGCCGCCGGGTGCGGTCCGCCGACCCCGATAGACAGGGCACACGG
>JASLQE010000289.1 GCA_030744635.1 Dehalococcoidia bacterium
ACTCGGACATCCGAAATGCCGTGGACGAGGGAAAGCCCCTGGTAGCCCATACCGTCACTTTGCCCATGGAAATCCTTTACGCCCTGGATGTGGTACCATATCTGACCGAGGTGGTGGCCATGTGCCAGACACACCTTCAGAACCTCTACGAGGAGTCCCTATCAGCGGCCAAGGCCTTTGGCCTGACCCCGGAGATATGCTCCGCACACCGCATCCTGCTGGGCAACATCCTCAAGGGGTGGGTGCCCCGCCCCACCGCCGCCATCTGGAGCAACCTGGTGTGCGATAACACCGCCAAGAGCAGCCAGGTCATATCCGAGATGTATGGCACCCCCGGTTACTTTCTGGACAGAGCTTACGCCTTCAGCGAACCCGAGGTAAAGTACTTCACCCGGGAGTTGGAGGACATGATTACTTTTCTGGAGCAGGCTACCGGTCGCAAAATGAATTGGGACAGGCTATCAGAGGCCGTGGCCAGAAGCCAGGAGATTTTCGACCTCCAGGAGGAGATAGCCGAAATCAGGAAGTCCATACCTTCCCCTATCCGGAACCGGGGCAGCATGCTCCAGCACCTCATAAGTTTTTACCTGCCCGGTTGGCCGGAGGCCGTGGACTTCTTCCGGATGATGCGGGACGAGGTGAAAGAGACGGCGGAGCAAAGCAAGGGCTATACTCAAAAGGAGAACTTCCGGCTGGCGATGTACTATGAGCCGCCCATGTGGGGTTGGAAAATACTGGACTGGATGGAGCGTGTCCACGGTGCCGCCATTGTAACCGAACCCTGCTGGAACTACTGGGGCGATATGGAACTAAACACCTCCAACCCCTTGGAGGCCCTGGCCCGCAAGACCTTCGCCCGTCCGGTGTGTTGGCAGTTCAACGGCCCCGCCGAGAACATTGCCCGAGATATGGTGCGGGGTTCTAGGGAATACCGTGCGGAGGGGGCCTTCACCTTCTGTCATGTGGGCTGCCGACAGAGTTGTGCCGTGAACCGTATGGTGTCCGATGCTCTCTCCCAAGACCTAGAAATCCCCTTCTTCTCCATCGATTGCGATTTTGGTGACCCCACTATCACCCCCATGGGTGAGGTGCAGGAGAGGCTGGAGTCCTTCTTCGAGATTCTAGAGGACCGCAAGTAGCTTAGCTGGCTTCCTAAGCTCCCCAACCCACATGCCCAATTAGATTATTCTGGAAGGCAGAGCAACCCGTAACCACCGGCGCGGCGGTGCCGGGTGCTGCAGGCCACTCACCCGAAGACGAACCCTCCGCAAGGGTCAGGAACCCTTCGGACAGGGTAGCGGGTAGGCAGGCGGAGAATTGAATGGCCCTGGTCATCAGGCACTTCTCTTTGCTGAGCGCAAAAGCCAGTTTTGAAAACTTTGTGGCAGCTACTTAGACACCAGACCATTATCCCAGCAGTTGGTTACCGCTGGGGTCAGCCCTTTCCGCTTTTCCTGCCCAGAGCGCCCAGAATGGGAGAATCGACACTCACCAGGAACCCGAAATCGTACCAATTCCCGCGCCTGAGGTAAAGGCTGATGCAGAAATAAAGGCAAAGCCTACGGTGAAGACTTGATCTGCCCCCATGGACTATACCAGTTTGAAAGTTAGAGTTCCAAGTAATGGAGCAGGGAGGATGGCCACAGGAGCTGGTGGTTGATACGCTTTGGCTGAGTGCGGCCTGAACTCGTTGTACTCTCTACGCCACCGTT
>JASLQE010000290.1 GCA_030744635.1 Dehalococcoidia bacterium
CTCTTTGCCTTGGGGCTGGGCGCACGGGTGGTGGGGGTAACCACATTTGATGACTACCCTCCCGAGGTCAAGGATATCCAGCCGATAGGGGGCCTGGTGGACCCGGATATGGAGAGGCTGGTGGCACTGAATCCGGACCTGGTGCTGGTGACCGGCCTCCATGTAAAAAACGGTGTCATATCCAGGCTGGAGGAGAACGGGCTGAAAACACTGGTGCTGGACCCCACCGATATGGATGGCATCTTCCGGAGCATATCCCTTGTAGCCCGCGTTGGTGGCATAGAGGATACTGGGGGTGGAGTGGTGGCCGCTCTGAAGCAGGGGATTCGTAGGGTCAAGGACACCGTGGCCGTGTCTTCGGACAGGCCGCTGGTGTTCTGGGTGACCTGGCATGATCCCCTGTGGACCACCGGCCGTGACACTTTCATCCACGACCTCATAGAGACTGGAGGCGGCACCAATATTTTCTCCGATATATCTGACTTTCAGAAGGTAAGCCTGGAACAGGTGCTGGCCAGGAACCCTCAGATTATTATCACCAATACCGGACACGGGGCCTCCGTAGACTTGGTCTGGAAATGGGCTAATGAGGAACCCCGCCTGAAGGGGACTACGGCACGGCAGCAGGGCCGGGTCTACCTGGTGGATGCTAACCTGGTAAACCGGCCAGGCCCCCGTATCGTTCTGGGGTTGGAGATGGTAGCGCGGGCCATACATCCGGAGCTGTTTCCTTGATACCTAAGGGATAACTATATGCGCAGCTATACAGAGACAGAGCACCAGCGGACACGGGTGGCGGCTGGCTGGCCTGCGGGAGGCCGTAAACGGAGCCGTCTCTACGCTTTAGCCGGTCTGGCCCTGGGGCTGTTGGTGGCTGTAGTAGGGGCCACCTTCCTGGGCAGTGTGTCCCTGCCTCTGGCCACGGTGTCCAGCGTGCTCCTATCAGGGCTTCCTTTCATAGACGCAGACCCCGCATGGCCCACGGGGTTAGAGACCATTGTGCTCAATATCCGTCTCCCCAGGGTGATGGAGGCGGGGGTGGTGGGAGCGGCCCTGGCCCTGGCCGGTGCCACCTACCAGGGGCTGTTCCGAAACCCCCTGGCCGACCCCTACCTCATTGGGGTGGCTCAAGGGGCGGCCCTGGGGGCCACCGTGGCCTTCCTCACCCCACTGGCGGCGCTCTTTCCAGGGGATATCGCCATTCCCCTGTTTGCCTTCGCCGGAGCGCTGGCGGCCGTGTCTGTGGTCTACGCTGTGGCCCGGGTGGGACGCAGTCTGCCCCTGACTACCCTCATTCTGGCTGGG
>JASLQE010000291.1 GCA_030744635.1 Dehalococcoidia bacterium
ACTTCTTCGAGGAGATCGCCAAGTTCCGGGCGCTGAGACGTATGTGGGCACGCATAGTCAGGGAAGAGTTCGGTGCCCAGAACCCGCGCTCCTGGTGGTTCCGTTTCGCCTGCCAGACGGCGGGCCTCTCCCTTCAGGCCCCACAGCCCCTGAATAACATCGTGCGGACCTCCATCGAGAACCTGGCCGCGGTGCTGGGTGGCGCTCAATCGGTACACACCAACGCCTACGATGAGCCCCTATCACTTCCCACCGAAAGCTCGGTGCGTACCGCGCTGCGCACCCAGCAGATTGTGGCCTACGAGACCGGTGCCGGCCGCACCACAGACCCCCTGGGCGGCTCCTACTTCGTAGAAAACCTGACCGGCCAGATTGAAGAGGCTGCCCTCAAAACGCTGAGTGATATCCGGTCCCGGGGCGGCTTTCTGTCCTGCCTCCAGAGCGGATGGGTGGAGGGCCAGATTCTGGAGGCCAGGACTGGGCTCTTCAAAGGCATTGATACCGCAGAGCGGGTGGTGGTGGGGGTAAATGCCTTCACCGAAGGTGAGGACTCAACCCCGCAGGTTTTCCGGGTGGCCGATGATTCTTGCAAGGTCCGGGTGGATGCCGTACGGCGGTTCAAGGCGGAACGGGATACCGCTGCCGCCCAGGACGCCCTGGGCCGGTTGCAAGCTACCGTGGGTACTGGGCAGAACCTGATGCCGGCCATCATGGAGGCCGTCAACGCATCAGCCACCATGGGTGAAATCGCCGATTCCCTGCGCCGGGCCTGGGGCTTCAGGATAGAGGCGTAGTATGGCCGCAAAGAGGACAAGAGTCCTTCTGGCAAAGATGGGCCTAGATGCGCATGATACCGGCATAAGGGTGCTCGCCGAGGCCCTGCGGGACGCCGGTATGGAGGTAGTCTACCTGGGGCCGCACAACCCGGCGGAGAGGGTGGCCCGGGCGGCCGTCGAAGAGGATGTGCAGGTAATAGGACTGGGCTTCCACTGCTTTGACCACCTGGTACACACTCCACTGCTTATGAAAGGGCTACATCAGCAAGGTGCGTCCAGAAAGGTGCTGGTAGTTCTGGGAGGCGTCATCCCTCAGGAAGACTACCCCCGTCTCCAGGAGATAGGTGTGGCCCGCGTGTTCGGCCCCGGCAGCCTGACCCACGACATCGTGGACTACATCGCCACCAACGCCCCGGTATAGCCGGGGAGGCTTGGAGGGAAGACAACCCTGGCCGGAGATGTCAGTGTATTTTTTCCACCTTGAGCAGGTTGATGGTACCGGCCATGCCGATGGGAACCCCACCTATGATTACTATGAGGCCGCCTGGTTCTGCCAGCCCCAGCTCTTTGGTGACCTTGGTGGAGACTGCGAAGAGCTCGTCCAACGAAGTGGACTAAGCTACCTTAAAGGCTTGAACGCCCCAGCATAATGCCATTCCCCTGCGTACAAGGCTGCTAACGGTCACAGCAAGCACAGGCGTTCCGGGACGTTATTTGGACACACGCCTTGCAGTGCTACCGGACTCAGTAAAGGCCACGATTGCCGACGTTCCCAACCTGTTGGCGATATGGCAGGCATTGTAGCTTATCAGGTCATCGGTCTGGGGTTCAAGCCAACTGCCTCTTTCAATCAGCATTTGCACATAGTGAAGATGCCGCTCCACCGCCCGGGCGACCTGGGACATCATTCTAACCGTCGCTACGGGGTAACTTCCTGTCGAGGTCTTCGGCGAGAGCATGACCGCACCAGTACCGCCAAAAATGGCATTGGCGATATCGGTAACCTCTGCCCGGGTCGGTCTGGCCGAGGTTACTATAGATTCCATCATCTGGGTAGCCGTAATCACCGGCTTGCCCGCACGGGTACACTTCTTGATGATGTGTTTTTGCAACACGGGTATCCGCTGAAGAGGCACATCCACTCCCAGGTCACCCCGGGCCACCATAAACCCGTCGCTGACCGCCAGTATACTATTGAAACTCTCTACCCCGCCTGCCCCCTCTCAATCTTGGCAATAATAGGTATATTACAGCACTATTGCTGCAACAACGCCCTTGCCTGAACCACATCCTCTTTCAGGTGCTTCTGGAGGTCCGGAAAGTTAACCGGTATGGTTGCCTCATCCCCCTCGGTCTGCCGGCTGGTAAAGGTAACATAGGCATCTTTTTCCAGCACCACTGAGCCACCGGCAAAGTTTCCGGTGCGATACTTATGTCCCAGCAGGTCCATCAAAATGGCAACAGGAGTCCCGGCCCCTTCGGCTAAACTTCTTATGGTTTCAACATAACGGGCATGCTTGGTGTGTGTGCCATGTGACAGATTGAGCTTTGCTATGTTCATCCCCGCCTAGGCAAGCCGTCCAACCATGGCGGCAGTGCTGCTAACGGGACCTATGGTGCAGACGATTTTGGTCCGCCGTCCAAGATACTTTGCGTGCTTCACATCCCTGCTTCCATATAAACTCATCGCCCAGTTGGTGCCATTATAGTCCCTCCAGGCCC
>JASLQE010000292.1 GCA_030744635.1 Dehalococcoidia bacterium
AGCGAACCCCCCTGGGCGATGCCCAGGCATACCTGAAAGACAACGATGGTTGAGCCTGGACCTGCCTCCCAGCAGCAACCGGAGCCTGAGGCACTGGCCCACCTCCGCGCCCGTCTGGAGGCTGGCACTCACTGGTACCAGGCCCTTCTGGAGGCCATTGCCCTGTGGGACTGGCCCGAGGAGGTGGTGGGTGGGCGGCACTACCGCTATCTGGTGGGGGGTGAGGCCTTTGACTGGCTGCTGCTGGCCGAGAGGCTGTGCGATGGGGTGGACGGCCTGACCCACGCCGATGGGGTGGAGGCCCTGCTCTTCCACAGTCGGCCTCCGGTAGAGATGGATAGGCACCGGTTCCGCCGCCTGATAGGTCCTGCCAAGCACCAGGCCTATCTCAACTTCTTCTACGGGGTGGTGGTGGAGGAGGCCCTGGTGGGAGCGGTTGAGGAGGAGGTGCGCAAGGAGCGGCGTTGCATCAGCTTGCTGGAGGAACCGGGGCTGCTGGACGAGGTGTGCCAGCGCATCTACAGCGACTCACACGCCGCCTTGCTGGAAGGCTTCCGGCGGGAGCGGGGCTATTCCCAGGAGCCGGCCATGGGGCTGGAGGAGATGAAGGAGTTCACTTACTGGCGGTTCAAGCACCGCTTGAAGCAATCAGAGCCGGATAAGGTAGCTAGCGACACCCGCAAGGGCCTGCTCTACCTCCACCGCCAGCGCGGTGGCGACCTGCGCCTCTAATACCTATGAGTCTGCCAGCAGTCCCAGGATGCGGGCGAGACGTTCCAGGCGCTCCTGCTGAGAGGACAACCGCTGCTGCTCCCTCTCCACCACCTCCTCGGGGGCTTTCGACCGGAACGACTCCCGGCCCAACAGGATCTCCAGCCGGGAGATTTCACCCCCGGCCTCCGCCACCTCGCCCTCCAGCCGCTTTCGCTCCGCCGCCAGGTCCACCCCCTCCAGGGGCAGCACCACCTCGGCCCCGCTCAGCACCAGGACCACCCCGTGGGCGGGACGCTCCCTTAGTGGGGTGTCCAGCACGGTCAGGGGACGGGCATGGGACAGGGACTCCATCGCCTCCCGGTGAGCGGAGATGGAGGCGGCGTTACCCCCGGCGTGCACCTCCGCCTCCACCCAGCGGTCCGCTCCCAAGCGCAACTCGGTGCGCATCTGTCGGATGGCCCGTACCACCTCCATCATCAGGCCCATCTCCGCCTCGGCCCTGGTATCTGTGTCCTGGAGGCGGGCTTTGGGGTATGGGGCAATCATGATGGAGTCCGGCGGCTCCGGAAGGTAGGGCCGCAGGTGCTGCCACATCTCCTCAGTGACAAAGGGCATGAAGGGATGGAGCAGGCGCAGGCTAGTGTCCAGTGCCTCCACCATTACCGGCAGGGGAGAGGAATCCCCTCGGTGCAGTCCTTCAGCCGAAGGACGCAGCCGTAGCTTGGCCATCTCCAGGTACCAGTCGCAGAACTCCCCCCAGAAGAAATCGTGGACGGTACGCTCTGCTTCGCCAAGTTGGAACTCACTCAACAGGCGGCCCACCTCGGCGACGGTATGGGCCAGGCGGCTACGCAGCCAGCGGTCCTCCAGGGCGATGTCCCCGGTGCCGGGGCCGGGTGGTTTCTGATCAAGACTGGACAGCACCAGCCGCCCGGCGTTCCACAGCTTGTTGGCGAAGTTGCGCCCCGCCTCCAACTTCTGGTCGCTGAGGCGCGTATCGTTGCCGGGGGTGGTGCCGGTGGACAGGGCGAAGCGCAGGGCATCGCAGCCGTACCGGTCTATCAGCTTCAGGGGGTTGAGCACATTCCCCCTGACCTTGCTCATCTTATCCCCCTGCTCGTCCCGCACCAACCCGTGGAGGTAGACATGACGGAAGGGGATCTGGCCGGTGTTCTCCAGCCCCATCATTATCATGCGGGCCACCCAGAAGAAGAGGATATCGTACCCCGTCTCCATCACCGCGGTGGGGTAGAAATAGCGCAGGTCATCCGTATCCTCGGGCCAGCCCAGGGTGGAGTGAGGCCACAGGGCGGAGCTGAACCAGGTGTCCAATACATCCGGGTCCTGATATATGTCGGTGGAGCCGCACTCCTCACACTTTTCCGGGTCATTCACGGATACGGTGAGGTGCCCGCAGCCACGGCAGTACCACACCGGGATGCGATGCCCCCACCATAGCTGGCGGCTTATGCACCAGTCCCGGATGTTCTCCAGCCAGTTGTAGTAGACCCGGGTGAAACGCTCCGGCACGATGCTTATCCGGCCCTGCTGCACCGCCTCGATGGCTCGCCGCGCGATAGTATCCATCTGGACGAACCACTGTTGGCTGGCCCAGGGCTCTACGGCGGTGCGGCACCGCTGACAATGGCCGACGGCGTGGGCGTGGTCCTCAGTCCTTTCCAGCAGCCCCTCGGCCTCAAGCTGGTTGACCACACCCTCACGGGTCTGGTAGCGGTCCCTACCGGCGTAGGGGCCGGCGTTATCGTTAAGGGTGCCATCGGGGTTGAAGATGTTGACTATCGCCAGGCCGTGGCGCTGGCCGATTTCGAAGTCGGTGGGATCGTGGGCCGGGGTCACCTTGAGAGCGCCGGTGCCGAAGGCGGGGTCTATGGCATCATCGGCGATGATGGGGATACGGCGGTTCACCACCGGCAGCACAACCTCCCGGCCCAGCAGGTGCCGGTAGCGGCTGTCCTTGGGGCTGACGGCAACGGCGGTGTCTCCCATCATGGTCTCCGGGCGGGTGGTGGCCACCGTGATGTGGCCTTGGCCCGCAGCGAGGGGGTAGCGGATGTGCCAGAGATGGCCCTGGGCGTCCTGGTGTTCCACTTCCAGGTCGGAGAGGGCGGTCCTGCAGCGGGGGCACCAGTTTATGATGCGCTCCCCGCGGTAGATAAGGCCCTTGTGGTATAGATTGGTGAAGGTGGTACGCACCGCCCGGCTGGGGCCGGGGTCCAGGGTGAAGTGTTCCCGGCTCCAATCACAGGAGGCCCCCAGCTTCTGGTGCTGCTGGGAGATGGCGTGGCCGTACCTCTCTACCCACTGCCACACCCGCTCCAGGAACTTCTCCCGGCTCAGGTCATGGCGGCTCAAGCCTTCTCTGGCGAGCTGCCCCTCCACTACCACTTGGGTAGCGATGCCGGCGTGGTCGGTGCCGGGCAGCCACAGGGCCGCCTCGCCCCTCATACGGTGCCAGCGGACGAGGGTGTCCTCCACCGTGGCGGTGAGGGCGTGGCCCAGGTGCAGCTCCCCGGTGACATTGGGCGGGGGCATGATGATAACAAAGGGCTGCTTGCCAGGGTCTACCTGGGGGGTAAAGTAGCCGCCCTCCATCCAGAACTGGTACAGGCGGCCCTCAACGGTTTTAGGGTCATAAGCTTTGGGCAGGTCAGTCATTCGGCTCCATTTGACAAAGTTTACATAAATCGTTTGGCATTAGGACTTGGGCTGCTCCCGGCGGAACTGGTGGACAAGCTCATCCACCTCGGCATCGCTGCCTATGCCCAACTCTCTGGCGCTCCCCTCGCCCCAGCGGTAAATCTGCCGCCACAGCTTCTGGGTCCTGATATATTGCCTCAGCGCCTCTCTCAGCACCTCGCTCCGGGAGGTGTTCTCCTCCCGGGCCATGCGCTCCAGCTCCTTAAACACATCCGGTGGCAGGGAGAGGTTCACAATCCTGGTGTCCCTGGCCATAGCTGCTCCTCCGGTAAAGGGAATTCATTACCCACTTCAGGTTACAGCTTGGAGGAGGACGGTTGCAAGAGGTGCCGGACCAGATAGGCAAGTATCACGGAGGCCAAAGAGTTGGGGTAGGATAGTGTGTACGAGAATGATTGAAATTGTTCTTATCGTTTAAGGTTCCAGCCGTTAGCAGTCTTAACTATCCTGCCTCCGGTCTTCCAACTCTGGATAGCGCTGTCAACTCGATGAATCCAATACGGATAATTTTTTTGGGGTCAGGGTCTATTATGCTGTCGTTATATAACGAAGGGTTACTATCACGCATGGCTTGTTGGAACTCTGCTACATGCACGGGCTTTCCTGACTTGGACAGGACCTCCAATATGACAGTCTTGGCGGTTTGATAAACTTTTTGGCCCCATTCTTTATCCAGGGTACTATCATAGCGTCTGCGTTGGTTGCCATAAGAAGAAGGGGAAGGGCTGACAGGCTCTATATGCCAGGCCTTGTTAGATAACCCACCACGCGGTCCAGGATGCGGTGGGCCACCTCCAGCTTGGGCAGCAGGGGCAGCTCCTCCACAACGCCCTCCCGGTCCAGCAGAGTGCACCGGTTGGCATCCGTGGCGAAGCCGGAGTCGGTGGCGGTGATGTCGTTGGCGGCGATGAGGTGAAGGGATTTGGCTCGCAGCTTATCGGTGGCGTTCTTTAGGAGTTCCTGAGACTCGGCGGCGAAGCCCACCCGGATAAAGTCGCCCTGGGCCGCTTTGAGGATATCCGGAGTGCGCTCCAGTTCCAAGAGGATTCCCTGTGTATACTCTTTCTTCACCTTTTGGGTCTCCGGTTTCACGGGGCGGAAATCGGCCACGGCCGCGGCCATCACCAGGGCATGAGCGCCGGAAAGGGACAGGTCCACCGCCTCTTGCATCTCCTGAGCGGTGCGCACGGGGACGGCCTTCACCCCTACAGGTGGGGTGAGATGGGTTGGGGCATACACCAACACCGCCTGAGCGCCCCGGTCCCGGGCGGCCTCAGCCACGGCGAAGCCCATCTTGCCTGAAGAGGGGTTGGTGAGATGGCGCACCGGGTCCAGGGGCTCCTGAGTGCCGCCTGCGGTGACCACTATCTTCTTACTGGCCAGGTCGCCGTCACGGCCCAGCACATACCGGAGAGTATCCAGGATGGCCACAGGCTCCTCCATCCGCCCCCAGCCCTCCTTACCCGAGGCCAGCCGGCCATGGGCCGGGCCTACTACGGTGAAGCCGCGTTCCCGCAGCCGGGCCAGGTTTCCCTTGGTGGTGGGGTCCTCCCACATGCCGCCGTCCATGGCAGGTGCCAGCAGCACCGGTGCGGTGGTGGCAAGGACGGTTAGGCTCACGGGTTCATCGGCCATCCCGGTGGCCAGTCGGGCCAGGGTGTTGGCGGTGGCCGGGGCCACCACCACGGCGTCGGCCACCCCCGCCAGGGCCACATGCTGCACCGCCAGGGGGGACTGGGCATCGAACATGTCGGTGGTCACAGGCTGTCCGGTCAGGCTGCGGAAGGTGAGGGGGGTGATGAACTCCTGGGCGGCCCGTGTCATAAGGACATACACGGTAGCCCCGCCCTGGGTCAGTTTGGAGGCCAGGTCAGCCACTTTATAGGCGGCGATACCGCCGCATACCCCCAGCACAATATTCTTGCCCTCAAGCCCTCGCATCAGTTTGCCCCCTGTTCATATCGTAGATAAGGCGTAGCCCAATCAAGGTTAGGTTGGGGTTCACCGCCTGGATAACCGGGGTCTCCTGGGCCATGATATCGGCGTAGCCTCCGGTGGCCACCGTACGGACAGTTCCCCCCATCTCCTGTGTCATGCGGGCCACGATGCCTTCCACCATTCCGATGTAGCCGAAGAAGATGCCAGACTGGATAGCGGTTATGGTGTTACGACCTATGGAGTTCTTGGGGCGCACCGGCTCAACCTGCGGTAGTTTTGCGGTCCTGGTAAACAGGGCCTCTGCGGCGATGTTGATACCGGGGGCTATGGCACCACCCATGTAATCGCCTTCAACGGAAACGGCATCAAAGGTGGTGGCGGTACCGAAATCGATGACTATCAGTGGCCCACCGTACATGTTGTGGGCGGCTACGGAGTTCACCACCCGGTCTGCACCGACCTCACGGGGGTTATCGGTGAGCACCCGGACGCCCGTTTTTACACCGGCCTCTACCACTAAAGGTGAGATACCGAAATAGCGGCGGCACAGGCCGGAGAATGCCAGTTCCAGATGCGGCACCACCGAACACATGATGGCCTCGTCCACCATGGACCCCTCTATTCCCGTCATCGGAATGAGGTTCATCAGAATAGCTGCGTATTCGTCAGCGGTGCGGTGAAGGTCTGTGGCGATGCGCCAGTCCGCCTTGAGGTCATCTCCATGGAAAATACCGATTACGATGTTGCTATTGCCGATATCAATGGCCAGTAGCATCTTACCACCTCTGGGAAAGTATCCTCAGGCCCTTTTGCCTTGTGCCAAGTATAAGGCTTCTATGGTCCATGTGGAAGTCCTGCCCTACCGGAAGTACTCCCGCAGCTCCTGGGCGATTTGCTCCGGGAAGATGGCGGTGCTGGCGTGGGCAAGCAGGGTGTCCAGGTAGCTGCAATCACTCATGCCTATGGGGGGAGTGGTGGTGCGGGGCATAATATGGCACAGACCCCACACGGACCCGTCGCCCGCCACCGCCGAAAAGAGGGACAGGTTAAAGCTAAACTGTCCCTGGTCCTGAATAAAAGCCAAAATCTTGATTATCCCTACCGCCAGGTCTTTCAGGTGCTGGGCAGAGGATGCGCCAAGGGTGATGCCGCCCTCCACTATGCCCATGACATCCCACATGCGGCCCCGGGGCACGAAGGGGGACAGCCAGCAAACAGTGCCCGTGTGGCCTATATAGCGTTCCCCCAAGGCCTTTTCAGCAGCGATGAGCCGGGACCAGTAGTTGGTTCCATGCTCCCGCTCATAGGCCCGGGAAGCCTCCAGCAGCCTCCGGTAGCGGTTGGTGGGAAAGGCCCCCGCCAATAGCTGAAGATGGGGGTGTATGATACTGCCACCGGCTGGAGGGAAGTAGTTCCAGTTCACCGTCTGGTAAGGGGCACCGGGCGGGTTCCGGTCCGCCTGCCGGAAGTATATCTGGGCCGCCTCCAGGCCCGCAACCAACACCTCCGGTGTAAACCCCCTGGGCTCCACATAGTGCTCGGTGCCCAGGATAAGGACAGCGCTGTATGGTGTGTGGAACAGGTCCCGGTTGGGGAACACCCGTGCCTGTCCCCTGGCGATAATGCCCTCCGGCCAGAATTCGGCGGGGAAGCGGGTGGCAGTTTTCTCCAGTGAGTCCGAGCAAAAGGGACACCCCAGCTCCACCGACCTCTGTACCAGGGCAGAGGCTGCCTCCGGGTCAGGGCGATAGCGTAGGCTGGCGAATGGGGAAGGGGTGCGGAAGACGGTGCCCGTGTCCCCGGTAAGAGGGTCTGTACGCAGCTCCAGGGGAAAGACCTGCTTTTCCCCCTGAGGGGTGAGGTACTCTACGGTGAACTCCTCCTTCTTAAAGTCAAGGGACATCTTCGTCCTCCCGGAGCTTCTTTATGGCTTCCGGCAGCGCGAGGAGGAGGTCGGAGGCGAGCGTTCCCGCCTCCCCTAGGCGCGTCCTGACAATCTCTCCCGCCATGCCATGAAGGTAGACCCCGAGAGAGGCGGAGTCAAATGCGGTCATACCCTGGGTCAACAGCCCGGCTACGGCACCGGCCAGCACATCCCCCGTCCCCGCCGATGCCAGGCATGGGTTGGCAAAAGGCGACAGCCGTACCTGGCCCTGGGGCGAGGCCACTACCGTATGGGCCCCCTTGAGCACTACTACCTTTTGCCACCGGCGTGCCATATCCCGGCATACCTCAATGCGGTTCTTCTGGATGTCCTCCACCGTCAGTCCGCTTAGCCGTCCCATCTCCGCTGGGTGAGGTGTAAGCACCGTTTCGGAGGGCAGCAACTGGGGCCACGAAGGAATGGATACCAGGTTGTTCAGGCCATCGGCGTCCCATACCGATGGTTTGCCATTCAGCCGGGGCAGCAAGGACTGTATGAGACCGATGGTCTCAGGATGTTGCCCGATACCGCAGCCGATGAGCACGGGACCATACGCGGGCATCTCCTCCGCCAGGGGGCCGGCTGCCGCCGCGGACAGGTGCCCGGTAGGCCCCTTGGGAAGGGGGAGGTGTGTGGTCTCGGTGAGCTTGGCGGCCAGCACCGGGTGCAGGCTGGCGGGGCAGGCCACGGTCACCAGTCCGGCTCCCACGCGGCAGGCCCCCATGCAGGCCAGGTAGGCGGCCCCTATATATCGGTTGGAGCCGGCCACCACCAGCAGGCGGCCGTATGTGCCTTTGTGGGAGCTTAAGGGGCGGTTAGGCAATACAGCAGCCGCCCACCCTGAGGTAAGTAGCTCGGTATCCACATCTGCTGCCGGGGGCAGGCCGATATCCGCCACCTCCACCCGGCCCACCAGTTCCGCCCCCGAGGACGAGTATAGCCCTCTCTTGGGCAGGCCTAGGGTGAGGGTGAGGTCGGCCTGTAAGGCAGCGGGGTCTGAGGTGCCTGTGTCGGCGTCCAAGCCTGAGGGCAGGTCTACGGCAATTACCCTCATTTTGGGGCTATTCAGGCGTGCCCGGCCCACAGCCAGCAGTGTCTCCCGGAAGGCCCCCTGCAACGGGCGGGCCTTGGCGGTACCCAGTACGGCGTCCACCACGGCATCAGCCCTGGCAAGCAATCCCGCCAAAGAGGACAAGGCTTCCGGGCCGGGTCCGGCAAACGGCACACCTTGCTGTCGTAACAGGGTGAAGTTGATATCTTCGTTGGAGCGTGGAGATAGCAGGAGCAGATGTACCCGAGCGCCCCAGCTATGCAGGTGTCGGGCTGCCACCAGGCCGTCGCCCCCGTTGTTGCCTGGCCCTACCAGCACCAGAATACGCTTGCCCACCACCCCACATAGAAAGGCTTTTATCCCCCTGGCAGTCCCCAGCCCGGCCTTCTCCATCAGTGCGGCAGTCGTTGTGCCGGCTGCCACGGCACGGTCGTCCAGCCGTCTCATTTGGGCAGCAGTGACCAGCTTCATCCCTGGCCTACCACTGAAGCGATGGCATACTGCCGGCAATGTGAAAGGCTCACCGTCAGGGTGATGTCCATCTCTTTGGCTTGGTTCAGGGCACGGCCATAAAGGTACAGCACCGGCTCACCCTGTGGGCCGGATAGGACCTCTATCTCCCGCCAGCCTAACCCTCTGGCCCCCAGAGCCTTCATGACCGCCTCTTTGGCTGCAAACCGGGCCGCCAGAGAGGTGGGGCGCGTGGCGTATAGCTCCAGTTCCCCAGCGGTGTATACCCTCTCCAGAAACCGTCTTCCCCAGCGTGTTATCGCTACCCGTATGCGTTCCACCTCTATGATGTCAATCCCCACCGCTGCCAAAGGACCCCCAGTTATGGATTTCGTTCGTGGCGATTATAGCATGGTCCGGATATCAGGTCTATGGTGAAGCTCTATGCCGGCGCGGGGCTGTTTGACAGTCACAACTATGGGGTGTTAGAATAATCTTCATTTCTACGATGCTATCAAGCGGGAGGACGGTTCGGCATGGACAGGTTCAGAGAAGTGGTTGAGAACCGGCATCGCTATGCCCAGGAATGGAAGGAGCGTAGCGGTGGAAAGGTGTTGGGCTACTTTTGCACCTATATGCCGGAGGAACTCCTGCACAGCGCCGGGGTGCTTCCGGTACGCATTCTGGGGTCACATCAGCCCCAGGATGTGGCGGAGAAGCATATCTACACCATGTTCTGCCCCTTCTGCCGTGATTGCCTGGCCCAGGGGCTGCTGGGGAGGTTTGACTAT
>JASLQE010000293.1 GCA_030744635.1 Dehalococcoidia bacterium
CAGCAGGAGCATGGCCACGGTGAATGCTACTCCCGCCCGCACTAGGTTCAGCAGCCAGGGCAGCATAATGGGTGGCATATCCGCTTTACCAAAATAGGTCCGGAGTAACCCTTGTCCCAGCCGGATAGCTATCCAGAACAGAGACAGTATGAAAAGGGTGCCAATGGCCCTATCTGCGAATGTGCGCCACTGGGAGAGCACCGATAGTGTGTGGTTGGCAACGAAGAGGGGCAGCAAGAGTACCCATAGCCGGATGGCACCCCTGGTGGAGGCGATAAAGATAGCCACCGCCTCTCCCCCCTCTCTCGCCCGCCACCTCTCCAGCAGGCGGAAGGATGTAGCCCTCAGCCATAGGGAGGCCAGGAGCACCGCCACAGGCATGAAAATCTCCAGCCAGTGCCGGATAAAGAACTCCTGCCAGTTCTCCATACGCGTCGCTCAGTCCGTTCTCACGAGTCTTTCGGTCATCTCAGCCACCTCAGCCGGGGAGCTCAGATAGTAGCTGGCCCGGCTACGGCGTCTTTTCTCGACCACCAACACCGAGATCCCGCGCCACCGGTCTACCTCACGGAAGCCATCTTCATCGGTGACATCGTCACCCACATAGATGGGTAGCGTTTTCCCTTGGACGCCATTATAACACCGGTTCAATATCCATTCTATAGCCCTACCCTTGTCCCAGGGCACCGGTGGCCTGACCTCGTAGACCTTCTTGCCCCGCGTAACGCGGACTGTACCCCCCCTTACATACGGTAGAGTCACCTCACGAAAGCAGCGGCCCACCAACGCCACCCTACCCCGGGGTACCTGACGATAGTGAAGGCTAAGCGTTAGCCCCTTGTCCTCCACCAGCACGCCTTCTATGTCACGCAGCACCTCCCGCAGGGCGGTGGCGATGGCCGTGAGGGCGGGGCGGGAGGCGGCAGCGACGGGGTGCAGAAAACTGCCTCGTGGGGTCGCAATCTCCAGACCGTGGTTCCCGGCCAGCACCAAGCCGGCCACCCCCACCCTCTGTCGCAGGTCTTCCAGGGTGCGGCCACTGACGATAGCCACTCCAAAGCGGGGCTTAGCGACAAGGGCCACCAGGAGATGGCGGGTGGCGGGGGAGAGCCTGGCCGCGTCGGGGCGGCCCACTATCGGCGTAAGGGTGCCGTCGTAGTCAAACAAAAGGGCTACGCCGGGGGCCTGGGCTATTGATAGGGAGACCTTCTGCCATGCGGCAAACAGGTGCTCCAATCAGACACCCTCGGGTTCTATCCCAGTCAGTGTGCTGATAATATCTCCGGCCCAGCGGTAGATGCTGTTATCGGCCACCACTTCCCGCATGCGGGTCATGCGCCTTACCTTCTCGGCACGGGGCATCTCAATAGCCCTCTTGATGGCATCCGCCATCTCATCGGTGGAATAGGGGTTGACCAGAAGGGCATCCGTCAGTTCTCTGGCAGCCCCGGTGAAGCGGCTAAGGATGAGCACCCCTTCCCGGTTCGCCTTTGATGCCACAAACTCCTTGGCCACCAGGTTCATGCCGTCGTGAAGGGAGCTGACGATGCAGAAATGGGCCAAGCGCCGGAAGGCGGCCAGGGTAAAGGGCGAATTATGCTCCCGAAGCCGTATAACGGGACGCCAGTCCCTGTTGCCGTACTTCCAGTTGATTTCCTCTACCAGGTCCTCCACCTCGGAGTTGAGCTCCTTGTAACGTCTTATGTGGATGCGGCTGGGTTCCCCTATCTGGAAGAACACCAGACGGCCCCGGTAACGAGGGTGCTTCGTCAGAAACCGGTCCAGTGCCCGCAGGCGTTCAGGGATGCCTTTGGTGTAGTCAACCCTGTCTATGCCCAGCCCCACAATCTCAGATGTTAGACCCCAGTAGCGGCGGATGCGCTCTATCTCCTGCTGGAGCTCTTCGCTCTCCGCCTCCTGGGATATCTGGTCAAAGTCCACGCTGATGGGGAAAGGGCGCACCAGGGTCATTTTGTTGCTCCGGGTGATAGCGGAGTTCTCATAGTCTATGCGGCATTCCAGGGCCTTGTCCACGGTGCCCATAAAGTTATCGCAGTGGTAGCGAATATGGAAGCCCAGCAGGTCATTGCCCAGCAGGCCTTCCAGTATCTCCTCCTGCCAGGGGCATACGCCGAAGACCTCAGGGTTGGGCCACGGTATGTGCCAAAACTGGGCGGTGATGATATGGGGGTTCCGCTCCTTTAGCAGCCGGGGAAGGAGGGTAAAGTGATAGTCCTGTATAAAAACAAAGGCGCTTCTGTCACCCACCTCTTCCAGTACTACCTCAGCGAAGC
>JASLQE010000294.1 GCA_030744635.1 Dehalococcoidia bacterium
CGTACATACATGACATAATAATCAACGAAGAGGACTCCATCCATTACATTTCCGGGCAGGGGGATGTGGACATCGCTGTCATCCACCTGCCCCGTATCTCCAACTCCACCGACTTCGAGCCGCTACAGCAGGAGGCCGGGGTGAGGCTGCGCTATGTTAGCCGCACCTCAGAGCTGGGCACCCCGGACCTCATCATCCTGCCCGGCACCAAGAGCACCGTGGCGGACCTCCTGCACCTGAGGGAGTGCGGCCTGGCGGAGGCCATCACCCGGGCCGCCAGGCGGGGTGGCACCCCTGTGCTGGGCATCTGCGGAGGCTTCCAGATGCTCGGACGGGGCCTGAACGACCCCCACGGCGTGGAGTGGCAGAAGGGTGGCCCGTGCCCTGGACTGGGGCTGCTATCCGTGAAGACGGTGTTTGAGGCCGACAAGTCCACTCATCAGGCGAGGGGGGAAATGGTGGCTTCACGGGGCCTGTGGGGCAGGCTGCGGGGCCATGTGGTTGAGGGCTATGAAATCCACATGGGCCACACCACCGGTGAGGCCCCACCGGCCCTTCAGGTGCGCCGCAGGGGAGAGGAGTCAATACCCCACCCCGACGGCGCCGTGGATGCCAGGGGACGGGTAATGGGCACCTATCTCCACGGCATTTTTGACCAGCCGGGCTTCCGGCATGCCCTCATCCAGGAGCTGCGTTGCCGTAAAGGGCTGCCCCCAGGACCCCAGTCTGACATCCCCACAGATGAGGAGAACTACCGGCGGTTGGCCGCTGTGGTGCGGGAGAGCCTTGATATGTCACTGCTTTACAGGGTTTGCGGGTTACAATGGGCCTGACGCTGGTCCTTGGCGGCGCTCGGAGCGGCAAGAGCCGGTTCGCTCAAAAGCTGGCTGAAGAGGGGGAAAAACCGGTGCTCTTTGTTGCCACCGCCGCTCCCGGCGACGAGGAGATGCGGCGGCGTATTGAGCTTCACCGGCGGGGCCGCCCCACCCACTGGCGCACCCTGGAGGCCTTCACCGGGGTCGGTGCGGCAGTCATGCGGGATATCGGGGATGCCCACGCAGTGATTGTGGACTGCGTTACGGTGCTCCTCTCCAACCTGTGGGGTGGTGAGGAAGCGCCCGGAGAGGAAGTAGAGGAGCAGGCCAAAGCGGAAATTGAGGGTATAGTCAGGGCGGCTAACTCTTTGTCCGCCCGCTTCATTGTGGTCTCCAACGAGGTGGGGTTCGGCCTGGTGCCTCCGTACCCGGCGGGCCGGGCTTACCGGGACCTACTGGGGCTGGCCAACCAGTGGCTGGCCCGGGAGGCCGATGAGGTCTACCTCCTAGTCGCCGGTCTGCCCCTACGGCTCAAGCCCCGTCCTTGGCTATAGCCTGTATGGCTGCTATAATTTGAATGTTATGGAACTTCAACGCCTGGTGGTCAAACTGGGCACCAGCCTACTTACCGGAGGCATGGAGAGGCTGGACCTTACCGTCATGTCCAGCCTGGTGGGGCAGGTGGCAGCGCTCCATTCCCAGGGGAGGGAGGTGATTATCGTCACCTCGGGCGCTGTAACCGCCGGGAGGCAGGTGCTGGATATGGACCCAGAACGCAAGGACACCTCGTTCAAGCAGGTGCTGGCGGCGGTGGGACAGAGCCGGCTTATGAATGCCTATGAGCAGCTGTTCTCCTGGCACAGCATTACCGTAGCCCAGGCGCTACTTACCCGGGCTGACCTCGCCCACCGGGCCAGCTATCTGAACGCCCGCAACACCATACTCGCCCTTTTAGAGCTTGGCGTGGTGCCCATAATCAATGAGAATGATGTGGTGGCGGCTGAGGAGTTGGAAGGGGCTACCTTTGGGGACAACGACAACCTCTCCGCCATGGTGGCCAGCCTGGTGGATGCCGAGCTCCTGGCCATCCTTACCGATACCCCCGGCCTCTGTACCGCAGACCCGCATTTAGACCCGCGAGCGTGCCTTATCGCCACGGTGGAGCACATAGATGAGAGGATTGAGGCCCTGGCCCTGGGTTCGGCGGGGAGTGGCATCGGGGGCATGGCGACCAAGGTCCAGGCGGCCAAACTGGCCACTGCCGCCGGTGTCACCGTGGTGGTCGCCGACGGCCGAGAGCCAGGTGTGCTTCCCCGGCTGGTGGCCGGAGACTCTGTCGGCACCAGGTTCGTGCCCACAGCCTCCCGCGTTGAGGGTAGACACCGCTGGTTGCTGGCCAGCCGCACCAAGGGCAGCCTTCGGATAGATGACGGTGCCGCCCATGCGCTGGCACAGGACAACAAGAGCCTGCTCCCCGTGGGTATCAAGGGGGTAGAGGGCGATTTCCAGCGCGGCGAGGTGGTGTCTATCAAGAACGGCAGGGGAAAGCGCATCGCCTGTGGCATCGTGAACTATAGTGCTCACGAGCTTTCTCTTATCCGCGGCGCCCATTCCAAGAAAATATCAGCAACCCTGGGCTATGAGTACGGCGCAGAGGTAATGGACCGCAACAACATGGTGCTTTTGTAGAAGGGAAGGTGGCCGAAGTGGATTCTTCAGCCATAGGACAACTGGAGACCCAGGGGAGGGTAGCCAAAGACGCATCCCGATACATGGCGTTTGCCTCCACCGAGGCCAAGAACCGGGCGCTGGGCCTGATTGCCGATGGCCTTATCGGTAACATAAAGGACATCGGTGAAGCCAACAGCCGGGACATGGAGGCAGCACGAGCCTCAGGCATGGATGACGCCATGCTGGACCGGCTGCTGCTGAACCCTCAGCGTCTGGAGGGGATGGCTGCCGATGTGCGCACCGTGGCCTCCCTGCCCGACCCGGTGGGCGAGGTCTTTGATATGCGCACCCTGCCCAACGACCTCCTGCTGGGCCGCCAGCGCGTGCCCATCGGTCTCATCGGCACCATATACGAAAGCCGGCCGAATGTCACCATAGACATCTCATCACTCTGCCTCAAATCGGGCAACGCCGTTATCCTTAGAGGGGGCAGCGAGGCCATAAACTCCAACAGGGCACTGGTGACAGTGGTAGCGGATGCATGCCGGGGGGCGGGCCTGCCTGAAGGTACCGTACAGTTCGTGGACAACCCGGACCGCAGCTTGGTGGGCCACCTGCTGAAGATGCGCCAGTATATAGACCTGTTCATCCCCCGGGGGGGCGCCGGGCTTATCCTCCGGGTGCTGGAGGAGGCGGCCATGCCGGTGGTGGCCGGTGGTATGGGTGTCTGCCACACCTTTGTGGACAGGACCGCTGACCTGGGTATGGCGGTGAGAATAGTCCATAACGCCAAGGTGCAGCGGCCCACGGTGTGTAACGCCCTGGATACGGTGCTGGTGCATCGGGAGGCCGCCCAGGCATTCCTCCGGGCACTGGCCCTGGAGCTAGAGGGGGCAGGGGTGGAGTTACACGCCGATGAGCGGGCCTTGGAGGTGCTGTGCCCCGTCTACCAAAAGCTGAAACCCGCTACCCAAGAGGACTGGGGCAAGGAGTTCCTGTCCCTGGTGGCCGCCGTCAGGGTGGTGGACTCCCTGGATGAGGCCCTGGAGCACATCCGCGAATATGGGTCGGGACACTCGGAGGCCATTATCACCGAGGACTACTCGGCGGCCACCCGCTTTCACCGGGAGGTGGATGCCGCCTGTGTCTACATCAACGCCTCCACCCGTTTCACCGATGGCGGACAGTTTGGCCTGGGGACGGAGGTGGGTATATCCACCGGCAAGCTTCATGCCAGAGGCCCCATGGGTCTCCGTGAGCTTACCACCTACAAATGGATAGTATTCGGCTCCGGCCAGGTACGGCCGGGATAGCGGCAGAGGGCAGCGGCCCGCTCTTATCGCAGAACATTGGGAAGGAGATAGCGTGGAAGGACTGAAAATAAAGGCTACCAGCAGGGGGTTGGTAGGCAAGCAAGTTAAACAGCTTAGGGCGCAGGGGGTTACACCGGTGCACCTCTATGGCCATGGCGTCGATTCCCGTTCCCTCCAAGTGGAGACGGTGTCTCTGGAGAAGCTGTTCTCTCAGGCCGGCACCAGCCACCTGGTGGACCTTACTGTGGACAAGACCCGGACCGCGGTAAAGGTCCTGGTGAGAGAGGTCCAGAGGAACCCCATTAACGACCAGCTTCTCCATGTGGACTTTTTCCAGGTGACCATGACCGAGGAGATTACGGTGGAGGTGCCGGTAACCGTGGTCGGTGAACCTGGGGCCAAGCGCCTCATGGTGGAGCACATGTTGCACCAGCTTTCGGTGAAATGCCTGCCAGGTAACATACCACCCGGCTTGGAGTTGGATATCAGCTCACTGTCAGAGCCGGGACAGGGCATTCTCATAAAGGACATCGACTTCGGCGCCGGTGTTTCCGTCAACCATGACCCAGATGACATAATAGTGCGTGTTGAGTCCCCGAGGACGGCCGTAGCGGAAGAGGTAGCGGTTGGGGAGGAGGCAACTGGGGTTGAAGCTGAGGCGGTTGCCGAGAAAGCCCCGTCCGAGGAGGACTGAGGCTACCCCGGCAGCAAAATAAAGGTACTATGGTCACCCGTAGCTTTGAAAGCTACGGGTGACCACTAATATATGTCGGAATGATATGATAATAAGAGTTGGCGGGGTGAGGGGAAATAGTCTATGGCGGCCCGTATTGGTGGCCCTTGCCCCTATCCCGGTAGTGGCACAAAGCGAGCCCAGCGCTGGAGTTTATGGGCGTCCCCAAAGAGGAGGAGCTTAGGCAGAAGCTGGCCCATGCCTGACTTCCAGATAGTCTCAGACTTTCGCATGACAGGGGACCAGCCCCAGGCGGTAGACGCCCTGGCCAAAGGGGTGGAGGGCGGTTTGCACCCCCAGACCCTGCTGGGGGTCACCGGTTCTGGAAAGACATTCACCATGGCCAATCTCATAGAGAAAGTGCAGAGGCCCACCCTGGTGCTGTGCCACAACAAGACCCTGGCCGCCCAGCTATCCACCGAGTTCCGGGAGTTCTTTCCACATAATGCCGTGGAATACTTCGTCTCCTACTATGACTACTACCAGCCCGAGGCCTATGTGCCACAGCGCGACCTCTACATTGAGAAGGACGCGGATATCAATGAGGAAATAGACCGGCTGCGTCATTCGACAACCCGTTCCCTTTTTCAGCGCAGGGATGTCATCATAGTGGCCTCGGTATCCTGCATATATGGCCTGGGCTCGCCGGAGGACTACTACGGTTTTGTCCTAAACCTTACCCAGGGCCAGAGTTACAGCCGCCAGAGGTTGCTGCGGCAACTGGTGGACCTGCAGTACGAGCGCAATGATATCGGCTTCGCACGGGGCAAATTCCGGGTGCGTGGTGACACGATGGAAATCTTCCCCGTCTACGATGAGACGGCGGTGAGGGTGGAGTTCTGGGGAGATGAGATTGAGCGCATCGTGAGTGTTGACTCCCTCACCGGAGAGTTGCTAGATGTCAAAGAGACCATAGACATCTACCCCGGTAAACACTTCGTCACCTCACCGGAACGCCTAGAGCTGGCGCTACAGGATATTGAGGCTGAGATGGCAGAACGACTTGCGGAGCTACACCATCAAGGCAAGCTGGTGGAGGCCCAGCGGCTGGAGACCCGTACCAAGTACGACCTGGAGATGCTCAGAGAGACAGGCTATTGTGGCGGGGTGGAGAACTATTCCCGGCACTTGGCCCGCCGCACTCCCGGCAGCCCCCCCTGGACGCTGCTGAGCTATTTCCCGGAGGATTTCCTGATGTTTATCGATGAATCGCACATCACCCTGCCCCAGGTCAGGGGCATGTACCGCGGCGACCTCAGCCGCAAGCAGACACTGGTGGACTACGGTTTCCGCCTGCCGTCAGCCATAGACAACCGGCCCCTTAGCTTCGACGAGTTCTGGGAGAGGGTACACCAGGTGGTCTTCGCCTCGGCCACCCCAGGCCCCTATGAGCAGCAACACAACCAGCAGGTGGTGGAACAGCTAATGCGCCCCACCGGGCTCCTGGAGCCCACCGTGGATGTAAAATCAACCCGGGCCCAAATAGACGACCTCATAGACCAGATAAGGCAGCGGGTGGGCAGGGAAGAACGGGTACTGGTAACCACTCTTACCAAGCGCATGGCTGAGGAGCTGGCCGATTACCTTAAAGAAATTGGTATACGGACTCATTATCTCCACTCTGAGATAGATACTCTGGAAAGGGTGGAAATTCTCCGTGACCTGCGTCTGGGGGTCTATGATGTGGTGGTGGGCATTAACCTGCTGCGGGAGGGGCTTGACCTTCCGGAGGTGAGCCTGGTGGCCATCCTGGACGCTGACAAGGAGGGGTACCTGCGCTCAAGGGACTCCCTTATACAGATAATGGGACGGGCAGCCCGCCATGTGGATGGACATGTAATCATGTATGCCGACTCCATTACCGGGTCCATGCAGGCCGCTATTGATGAGACTCAGCGCCGTCGCCGCATCCAACTGGACTACAACCAGGCCCATGGCATCACTCCCCAGAGCATAAAGAAGGCCATACGCGATATCACCGAGAGGGTGAGGGTGGTGGCCGATACCCGCTCTCAGTACCATATCCCCACCCCTCGCAGCCGGGAAGATATAGTACGGCTCATCAAGGACCTGGATACCCAGATGCACATTGCGGCCCGCAATCTGGAGTTCGAGAAAGCCGCCCTGCTGCGGGACCGCATCATCGAGCTCCGGCGCGATATGGAGTTGGTGCCCGCACCTTAGCTCCACACAGTTCAGGCCTGATCCATATGAGCACGGCGGATACCATGAGCGGTGCCCCAGGGCTGAGACTCACTTTTTAATGGCCCAGGTGAAGGCATCACCGCCTTGACACAGCAAGAGGCACTGTTCTATGGTGGGGTTAATATTTCCTAATACCGGAATCGGGAGGTCAGGACATGACCAAGCCACTGGATGGCATCAGAGTAATTGAGTGGGCAGCGTTCCACAACGGCCCCGCCGCAGGCTATATGCTGGGGGACCTGGGGGCTGAGGTTATCAAAATTGAGGAGCCTATCAAGGGGGACCCGTCCCGAGGCATGACTCAGATGTTTGGAGAATC
>JASLQE010000295.1 GCA_030744635.1 Dehalococcoidia bacterium
ACCGAGCTACTATACCCCCTACTCCAGGCCTATGACTCGGTGATGATACAGGCCGATGTGGAGTTTGGCGGCACCGACCAAAAATTCAACTGCCTGGTAGGACGGGAGCTCCAGCGTATGATGGGCCAGCGCCCCCAGCAGGTTTTTCTCATGCCCATCCTTCCCGGCACTGACGGCAAACAGAAGATGAGCAAGAGCCTGGATAACTACATCGGGGTGGATGAGCCGCCTACCGATATGTTCGGCAAGGTCATGTCAATCCCCGATGACCTCATCCTGCCCTACTTCGAGCTGCTCACCGATGTGTCCGACAAAGAACTAAAGGAGAAGGCTGAGGCCATGGCTTCGGGGGGCGTGAACCCCATGGAGTTCAAGATGCGCCTGGGGGAGGAGTTGGTGATCCAGTTCTACACTCCTGCGGCTGCCAGGGGGGCCCGGGACGATTTCACCCATGTGTTTCAGCGGCGAAATGTGCCGGAGGGTGTACCGAAAGTAGAGGTCCGGCTGAAATATGCAATACCGGGCATGAAGGCAGAGGCGGTTGTGACGGCATCGGGGAAACGGTACCAAGTGGACATGGAAGAGGGGAACCGTGGCTATACGGCTGATGTCTCCGATGTACTGGATGCCACGGGGATCGTACAGAGCAAGAGCGAGGCAAAGAGGCTGCTTTCTCAGGGGGCGGTGGAGGTGGATGGGCAGAAGGTCACCGACCGTGGTATGGCCTTTAGGGACGGAAGCGTGATAAAAGTTGGCAAGCAGCGCTTCGTCAAACTCGTACAACGCCAGGAGGGGTGAATAAAGTGCAGCTAAGGATACCCGGCCCCACCCCCTGCCCCCCGCGCGTGTTGGAGGCCATGACCCGGCAGATGATAAACCACCGGGGCAAGGACTTTGCCGAGATTCTGCAGTCTACTACCGGCTTGTTGCAGCGGTTTTTCAACACTAAGAACGATGTGTATATCCTTACCGCATCCGGCACGGGCGGCATGGAGGCGGCGGTGGTCAACACCCTCTCCCCCGGAGACCCGGTACTGGCCGTGACAACCGGATATTTCGGCGAGCGCCTGGCCACCATCGCCAGCACCTATGGCGCCCAGGTCACCCGGCTGGACTTCCCCTGGGGGCAACCTGCAGACCCCCATGCTGTTTCCAAGGCCCTGCAAAAGGACCCCAGCATAAAAGCGGTGTTCATGGTGCATAATGAGACCTCTACCGGGCTTACCAACCCCCTGGCCCAGCTATGCCAGGTGGTAAAGGAGTTCGACAAGCTGCTGGTTGTGGACGGTATATCCAGCATGGGCTCACTGGAGTTCAAAGTGGATGAGTGGGGCATAGATGTGGCCATCACCGCTTCCCAGAAGGGGTGGATGGCCCCTCCGGGCCTGGCCATGGCCAGCTTCAGCCCGCGGGCCTGGGAGGCCCATGCCCGGGCCACCATGCCCCGGTTCTACTGGGACTTAGCCCTCGCAAAACGCTTCCTGGACAAGGGCCAGACCCCCTTTACTCCGGCTGTGTCCACCCTGTATGCGATGCTGGCCGCCCTTGAGCTGATGGACGAAGAAGGGCAGCAGAGCATAATAGACCGCCATCAGCGGGTAGCGGATGCCGTCCGACAAGGGGTAAAACGGCTGGGGCTTTCCCTGCTGCCGCCGGAGGAGTTCGCCTCCAACACCGTCTCCGCGGTGCTGGTCCCCCAGGGGGTGGACGCAAAGCAGTTGCAGGGGCTGATGGCCCAGCAGGGTGTCATACTTAGCGGGGGCCAGGGGGCGCTTGAGGGGAGCACTTTCCGCATAGGCCACCTGGGCTGGGTGACCGTGGAGGATGCCCAGATAGTGCTCAGCGTCCTGGAGTCCGTGTTACCCCGGGCCGGGTCTGCACGAGAGGCCAGCTAAATCCGGTGGAAAAAGCAAGGGTACTTATAGCCGAACCGCTGGCCCCTGAGGGCTTGGAAATACTGCAGGGGCAGGCCCGGGTGGACCAGCGCCTGGACCTGGACAGTGCCGGTCTCCTGGAGGCCGTCACTGAATATGATGCGATTGTGGTACGCAGCCAGACCAGGGTGGATGCGGAGCTAATCAATGCCGGACACAAACTGCAGGTAATCGCCCGCGCCGGCGCCGGCGTAGATAACATTGATGTGGCGGCCGCTACTCGGAGGGGGATAGTAGTGGTCAATGCCCCGACGGCGAATGTTATCTCCGCAGCGGAGCACGCAATGGCCCTGATGCTGGCCCTGGCCCGCCATATTCCTCAGGCCCACAGCCTGTTGCATGAAGGTGTGTGGCGGCGTACAGACTTCATGGGGGTGGAGGTTCGGAACAAGAACCTGGGTCTCATCGGCCTGGGCAATGTGGGCTCGGCGGTGGCCCGCAGGGCACAGGGGTTTGAGATGAATGTCGTTGTCTTTGACCCCTATGTGTCACACGAGTTCTGCCGCCACCTGGGGGTACAGCTGGTCTCATTAGACCAACTGCTCCGCACCTCGGACTTCATCTCCATGCATGTGCCCCTCACCGATGCCACACGCGGCCTCATAGGCTCCAAAGAGCTGGACAAGGTTAAACCATCGGTCCGCATCGTTAACACCGCCCGGGGCGGCCTCATGGATGAACAGGCCCTGTACAAAGCCCTGGAGGCAGGTAAGGTGGCCGGGGCGGCGATTGATGTGTTTGCCGTGGAGCCCGCCGGGGACAATATTCTGTGCAAGAGTCCCAGGGTCATCGTTACGCCGCACATAGCCGGCTCCACCGCCGAGGCCCAGGCTGAGATAGGCCGTGATATAGCGCGTCAGGTGATAGCGGTGCTGGAAGGGCGGCCCACCCCTTACGCCGTGAACGCCCCCTACATCCCGGCGGAGCTTCAGGACATCCTCTCCCCCTTCCTGCCACTGGCCCATTCCATGGGCCATCTCATAGCCCAGCTTGCCGAAGGGATGACGGGTGACATTCGCATCAGCTATCAAGGGGAGATAAGCAACTACGATACGCGGGCCATCAAGGCCACTATCCTCCAGGGCCTGCTGGAGGAGGTGAGCGTGGAGCGGGTGAACCTGGTCAATGCCGACCAGGTGGCCGAGCGCCGCAGACTGCGCATCATCGAGCAGCAGACCGCCGTCTCTGAGGTGTACCCCAGCCTTGTCACTCTGGAGGTATCCACGGACTCCGGCTCATACAGCACCGCCGGCACCTCCATCCAGGGGGAGCCTCACATCGTTTGGGTAAACGAGTTCCGGGTGGATGTGGTGCCCACCGGAGGCTACTTCATCTTCGGGGAGCACCGGGACCGGCCGGGCATGATTGGCTCCGTAGGCACCATCTGCGGGGAGCACGATATCAACATCCATTCCCTGCACTTTGGCCGGGTACGGCCCCGGGGCCTGGCCCTGATGGTGCTGGGCGTAGACGAGCCGGTGCCCGATGAGGTGGTGCAGATAATCCGTGAGTTGCCGGATATCTCCTCGGCTAAGGTAGTACGCCTGTAGGCTGAGTGTCTATAGCCTTTCCTCCACCGGGAACAGCACCAGACCGGTGGGTATCTTGGGGTGGAAATAGGTGGACTTGCTGGGCAGCTTCTTACCGGTACGGGCCACGCTATACACCTCTGACGGCGACAGCGCGGGCACCAGAAAGGCTACTTGGAACTCACTGAGCCGCCGCACAACCTCCTCCACCTCATGGGTGTAAGTAATCTCGGCACGGGGCACTCCCTCCAGTACCAGTTGGTGTAGCAGCTCCACACTGAGCCTTCCCCCCTCGGTGGGGGATGGTGGCAAAGCTACTGGAGAGCCATGGCGCAGGAGCAGCATCCTCCCAGGCGTTGGCCCCAACACCCCGATATCCCCTCCCCCCAGCAGGTTTAGCAGACCTTCAGGCCCCATGCCCTCTGCGGGCACGGCCCCCACCTCAAAGGCAGCGGCAAGCCTGCCCTCAAGACCGTTTAGCCAACCAGGGTCCAGGCCACACACCATTCGGTGCACGGGGCGGATGAGCAGACCGGGGTCATCGGTGGCCACCATGACCATCATGGCGAAGTCCCAGGACCCTGACCCCTGGGGGTGGCGTTCCTGCCGGTAGGTCTGGGCGCACTCGAACCGGTGGTGGCCGTCGGCTATGATGAGCGGCCCCGTGCCCAGGTTGCGGCATAGGGCGGACACCGTTTCCGCCCTGGTGATGCGCCACAGTCGGTGCACTTCACCCTGTGTGACGGCTTCCAATAAAGGCGGTCCCTGGGACACTGCACCCATGACCGAGGCCGCCCGGCCGCCCGGGTCATCATAGAGCACAAAGATGGGGCTTATCTGGGTGCGTGTGGCCCGCAGCAGTTGCAGACGGTCCTGCCGGGCCGCTGCCTGGGTGCCCTCGTGGGGCATGATGCCCCCGGTGCCCAGCCCCACCGCAGCCAGGATACCCCGGCG
>JASLQE010000296.1 GCA_030744635.1 Dehalococcoidia bacterium
GCTTCCAGGTGAATAAGGACCCAGGCAACTTCCTCATCTGGATTTCTTCGGGGCTGTTCGTGATAGGGATGTTCCTGGTATTCTACTTCCCTCACCGCCAAATATGGGCGCGGTGCCGCCGCAGCGATGGTGGAGACACCGAGGTTGTGTTACGCACCATATCTTCCCGCAGCTACGCAGTCACCTCGGAGTTAGAAGCTCTGGCCAGGGACCTGCGCAGGTCCCTGGGGCACAGCACGGAGGAGCAACATGGCTAAAATGGAACCATTCATGTTTATGGCTGCCCTCATCAGCTTTGGGGTTTCGGTTGTTTTCTATTTCTGGTACGTTGTGAAGATGCGGCGGCTCGGCCGCCTGGGGATTGTGGCCAGAGGGGAAGACGCCCCCGGCGAATTCCTTATCCTATGGGAGCCGGGCCGGTTCGCCACCATGATGGCAGTCCTGGGGATGGTGTTCCTCACTCTCTCCATGACCTTCCGTACAGTTGTCACCGGACACGGCCCCTTCACCAACATGTACGAGTACTCCCAGGCCTGGAGTTGGGGCATAGTGGCGTCCCTGCTCTACTTCCAACGAAGCTACCGCCTGAAGGCCCTCGGGGTGCTGGTGACACCGGTAGCTGTGGGCTTTCTGTTGTATGCGTACAACCTGCCCTCCCGTGCCCTACCCCTGGTGCCCGCCCTCCAGCAGAGCCTGCTGCTCACCATCCATGTGGCGGTGGCCATGATAGCTTACGGAACATTCGCCACCGGCTTCGCCGCCGCAATTCTCTATCTGTTCCAGCGGCGGGGCCGTGTAGGGTGGTTGCCCTCTCCCGACCTTCTGGACGACCTCGGCTACCGGGCGGTAGCTGTGGGATTCCTCTTTATGACCCTGACCATTGTGCTGGGTGCCCTGTGGGCCGATATCGCCTGGGGCCGCTACTGGGGATGGGACCCCAAGGAGACAGCCTCGCTGGCGACCTGGATCCTCTATAGTGGCTACCTTCATGCCCGGCTGGTGACCGGTTGGCGGGGAGTCCGTAGCAACATCCTGCTCATTGTGGGTTTCGCCGGCGTACTATTCACCTACTTCGGTAACTACTTCCTGGGGGGACTCCATAGCTATGTATGATACGGGCAACACGGCCACAGACGGCGACGAAAGGCCCCCCCGACGCCGCAGCCTTCTCCGGGATGTGAGCCTCACCGCCGCCATAGGCATTGCCATCCTGGGGCTCGTGGTAGCCATTAACTGGGACCCGGGAGGGGATGGGGATACCTGGAGCGTGGTGCCCTATGTGGGCGGTGTGGCCACCGACGCAGCCCCCCAGGTGGGGAGTCCGGCTCCCGATTTTGAAATCAGCTATTTCCGCGTGCCCTTACAGGGAGAGGCGGAAACAGGCACCTTCAGGCTGAGCGAGCACCGTGGGCATCGGATTTGGCTCAACTTCTGGGCCACCTGGTGCCCGCCATGCCGGGCCGAGATGCCTGATATCCAGGAGGTGTGGGAAGAGGTAAAGGGCCAGGATTTCTTCTTGCTGTCTGTCGACTTCGGGGAGGCCCCGGAGACAGCCGCCGAATATGTGGCCAACAACGGCCTCACCTTCCCCATCGGCCTGGACCCCAGCAGCCGTTTGGTCACAGAATACCGCCTGGCCGGGCTGCCCACACATGTTTTCATAGATGCCAACGGTATTGTTCGGGAGATACGCATAGGACTGCTTAATGTAGATGGCATGAGGCAGCGCCTGGAGAAACTGAAGGAGTTCTGATGGCAGACCGCAACGGGATACTTATTAATCCAGGATAATTAGCTAAAACCATTTTGACTTTTGATACAACAAACTGACTTTTGATACAGAAACCATTTATGATACAAAGCCGCCACAACTCAAGAATGATGTGATAAAGCCCGGCGACCGGCTGAAGATATATCTTTCAGTATCATGATGTCCGAGGGCATCTTGGTTCTGCATGTGTTTGCCGTTGTCATAGAGCCCAATGGTGCCGAAGCCCCTGGCCAGGCCGCGGAGATGGCGGTAGAGTTCGCCCAGGAGAATACCCAAGTCCAAGAGCTTACCACCCCACCTGCAGAAGCCCACAGCGGCCAGACAGCCTCCGGATGGGAGATGCCATCCATACGTCCCATGCAGTGGGCGCTTACCACCAGCCTCTACCCCAGCGCCCTCCAAGCCCTCTCCGTAGTGGTCTTCACCCTGATATTTTACTTTGCCTTTTTCACCATACGGGGCGGACAGAACTACGCCACCGTAGTCACCTGGACACTGTAGTGGCTCCTACTGCCGCTAAGCCTGATACTGCTGGGCCGCGCCTGGTACCTTATTGCCACTTCACTCCCGTGATAGACAGCGTGCAATAGATGGCCTAGCCCGTATTATTATCAGCCTTAGCATCAGCACCCGTGCCAGAAAAGGCGATTTTAGGACAAAATAAAGGGGGCCGAGCATGCTCGGCCCCCTTTTTAGTTGTGTTTCGCTCTTTTCGGCTACCGCCGACCGCCGTTGGCTGGG
>JASLQE010000297.1 GCA_030744635.1 Dehalococcoidia bacterium
TGACCTGCCCCCCTGAAATAGGTCCGGATGAAATGAGAGTCCTCAGATTACAATATACTGGAAGGAGGACTAGCCATGAGGGGAAGCAGGTTTAGCGAGGAGCAGATTATCAGGGTGCTGCAGGAAGCCCAGGCCGGAGTAAAACCTCGGGAAGTATGCCGGCGCCACGGAGTATCGCCAGGGACTCTGTACCGATGGAAGGCCAAGTATGGTGGCATGCAGGTGAGCGACGTGCGGCGTATGCGGCGGCTGGAGGAGGAGAATAAGAAGCTGAAGCAGCACCAGGAACAGGCCCACCAGCAGTCCCCACCTCAGCCAGACCGGCATCAGCGCCGCCCCTCAGTCACCATGCCCTCACCCCCTGAGAGTGAGGCAAGTATAGCTGGGCTTCGCAGCGGGCGTCAACCGCCTCAAGGATGAGGCCCAGGGGCCACCAGGCCGTTACCGCCGCCATATTCCCCGATGCGGGGATTCGCCGGTTTGACAATCCCCTATAGGCGGCCTATAATTTCACCCAATTGAATATAGAAAGGCTGTGAACCGGAATAGTAGGCCTCAGAGCGGGGCTCCAGAGAGCCGGGGTTAGGTGAGAGCCCGGTGCCAGCGCCGGGGCTGAATGGGCCGGGGAGCCGCAAACCGAACGGGTAACCCCCCAGTAGGCTTTGCCGGAAGGGCACCGTTACCATAGCCCAGGGCATCCCCCGACCTGTCGGGGCGTGCCTCAGAGCGACAAATCAGGGTGGCACCGCGGGATCCCCCCGCCCCTCGTCGGGTGGGGGTTTTTTGTTTCTGGAGGCTGCCATGTATATACCGGACATAGAGACATTCCGCCGCCGCACCTGGGACGGCAGCTATGTGCCCGTCTACCGGGAGCGGCGGGCGGACCTGGATACACCGGTATCCGTCTATATGAAGGTGGCCCGCTCCGCCCCTTCCTTCCTCCTAGAGAGCGTGGAGCAGGGGGAAAAAGTGGGCCGCTACTCCTTTATCGGCACCCGGCCCTCGGCGGTGATAGAGGCCCGGGGGGAGGTGGGTGTAGTGCGCCGGGCCGACGGCACCCAGAAGCGGGTGGCGCTTAAGGCCCCCAGGGGCCCCGACCCCTTGCACCTGGTGCAGCAGGAGCTTGCCGCATACAGGGTGTCCCCCACCCCGGGGCTGCCCCGCTTCTTCGGGGGTGCGGTGGGCTTTTTAAGCTACGATGCGGTGCGCTACTTCGAGCGCCTCCCGGCGCCGGAGCACGACGAGCTGCAGTTGCCCGACGCCACCTTTATGGTGGCGGAGACTGTGGTTATATTTGACCATGTCACCCATACCATGAAAATCGTATCCCTGGCACCGGCGGGCAGTTATCAGCAGGCGGTAAACCGCATAGACCAGGTGCTGGCCGACCTCTCCGCCCCCCTCCCTCCAGAAGCCCCACCGGGCCACCCGGTTAGCGATGGCTACATGGATTTCCCCGTCTCTGCCCCGCCTCCTCTTACCTCCAACTTCACCAGGGAGAGGTTCCAGGAGGCGGTAGTCCGGGCCAAGGAGTATATATACGCCGGGGACATCTTCCAGGTGGTGCCCTCTCACCGGCTGCGTCGCACCACCACAGCCCCTCCACTGGCCATATACCGAGCGCTGAGGATGCTCAACCCCTCCCCCTACATGTTCTACTTGGACATGGTTGATTTCCAGTTCATAGGCTCTTCGCCGGAGATGCTGGTAAGGCTGGAAGAGGGCCAGGCGGAGTACCGTCCCCTGGCCGGCACCCGCCGCCGCGGCCAGGGGGATGTGGAGGACCGTGAGCTGGCACAGGAGCTGCTGGCCGACCCCAAGGAGAGGGCGGAGCACGTGATGCTGGTGGACCTGGGCCGTAATGACCTGGGCCGTGTCTGCCGGCACGGCACGGTGCGAGTGCCACGCTACATGGACATTCTGAAGTACTCCCATGTCATCCACATCGAGTCTACGGTAACAGGGGAGCTGCTGCCGGACTACGATGCCTACTCTCTGCTGCGCTCCTGCTTCCCCGCGGGCACCCTCAGCGGGGCACCTAAGATACGGGCCATGGAGATTATAGCCGAGCTGGAGGGCACACGCCGGGGCCCCTACGGGGGAGCGGTGGGATACTTCGGCTTCGGCGGCAACATGGATACATGCATTACCATACGCACAATTGTTAAGATTGGGGACATGGTATATCTACAGGCCGGAGGCGGGATAGTGGCTGATTCTGTCCCGGCGGAGGAGTGGCAGGAGACCCTCAACAAGACGGCGGCCCTCTCCCGTGCCATAGAGATGGCAGAGAGCGGCTCGCTTTAGGAGGCGGCGTGATTAGAGAGGCTATTGCCAGGGTAGTGGACCGGCAAGACCTCACACAGGATGAGGCCCAGGGGGTGATGGAGGAGATTATGCGCGGCGAGGCCACCCCCAGCCAGATAGCATCCTTCATCACCGCCCTGCGCATGAAGGGGGAGACGCCGGAGGAGATTGCCGGCTGCGCCCGCTCTATGCGGGCAAACTCCATCAAGGTGGAGACGCCTTATTCCGACCTGGTGGACACCTGTGGCACGGGCGGCGATGGTACCCACACCTTTAACATCTCCACCATCGTAGCCATCGTGGGTGCCGCCTGGGGGCTGCGGGTGGCCAAGCACGGCAACCGCTCCGTCTCCAGCCGGTGTGGCAGCGCTGACCTGCTGGAGGGGCTGGGGGTGCAGATAGACCTGGGGCCGGAGGAGGTGGCCTGCTGCATCCAAGATGCTGGGGTGGGCTTCATGTTCGCCCCCCGCATGCACCCCGCCATGAAGCACGCCGCCCCCTCCCGACGCGAGACCGGCATCCGTACCATATTCAACATCCTGGGCCCTCTCACCAACCCCGCCGGGGCGTCGGTGCAGCTCCTGGGGGTATATAACCGGCCCCTTACGGAGACACTGGCCCAGGTGCTCAGACTGCTGGGCTCCAGCCGGGCACTGGTGGTGCACGGAGCCGACGGCCTGGATGAGCTTTCTCCCACCGGCGTAAACCATGTGGCAGAGCTAATGGCAGGGGAGGTTCGCAGCTACACGGTTGACCCACAGTCCTTGGGCCTGCCCATGTCCCAGCTATCTGACCTGGTGGGGGGCACGAAGGAGGAGAATGTGGCCATAGCGGAACGGGTGCTGGGGGGTGAAAAGGGGCCCTGCCGGGATGCCGTGCTCCTCAACGCCGCCATGCTCTTCATGGCCGCCGGGAGGGTGGCCGACCTGGATGCGGGACTCAAGATGGCCACAGAGGCCATAGACATCGGCCAGGCCCGGAGAACGCTGGACAGGCTGGTGGAGGTAAGCCGCTCTTGTTCCTCGAAGAAATAGTCGAGGCCACCCGCCGCCGCGTCAACGGCCGCCGCTGTCAGCGGCCGGTGGCCCAACTTGCCATGCTCAGTGAGACCGCCCCGCCCCCGCGGGACTTTATCGGCACTCTACGGGGCGCTCTGCGGCAGCCCTCCTTCGCCATCATCGCCGAAATCAAGCGGGCTTCGCCCAGCAAGGGGTGGCTCAGCCAGGAGCTTGACCCCCGGGATGTGGCCCGCAGCTATGAGCGGGGCGGGGCCTCGGCCCTCTCCGTGCTCACCGAGCCCAAATACTTCCACGGCAGCCCGGATGACTTGGTGCTGACCCGCGGTGCGGTGGGGCTGCCCGTGCTGTGTAAGGACTTCATCTTGGGCGAGCGCCAGGTATTCGAGGCGCGCCTGTGGGGGGCCGATGCCGTGCTCCTCATCGCCGCCATCCTGGCGCCGGGGGAGCTGGCACATCTGATTGAGGTGGCCGGCTCCGTGGGCATGGCGGCCCTGGTGGAGACCCACCAGGAGGATGAGTTGGAGTCCGCCCTCCAGGCCGGCGCCCGCCTGGTGGGCATCAACAACCGCAACCTGAAGGACTTCACAGTGGACCTGGAGACCACTTTCCGGCTGCGGCCCCTAGTGCCACCCGGTGTGACCGTGGTCAGCGAGAGCGGCATCCGCTCCTCAGCCGACCTAGCCCGCCTGCGGGATGCCGGGGTGCACGCCGCCCTGGTGGGGGAGACCCTGGTCACCAGCCCGGACCCCGAGGCTAAGTTGAAGGAGTTCCTTCGAGAGGCCGCGCTTGATTAGAGTGGCCCTGTTGAAATCTTCGGGGTGCAGGGTGTGTTGCCCCCTGGCGGGGGTTTGGGGGTGTCCCCCGAAAAGTCTTTCAACCCCCTCTCCCTTGAGGGAGAGGGGGCCAGGTCCGATGATGCTTTGCTCATCGGACTCCGAAAGGCAAAGCACTTTTCGGAGGGATGAGGGTGTCGACAGAGGTTAGGGTTAAAATATGCGGCATCACCAGCCTGGAGGACGCCCTGATGGCGGCGGAGGCCGGGGCAAACGCCCTGGGCTTTGTCTTCGCCCCCAGCCCCCGAAGGGTCACGCCGGAGCAGGTGCGGGAGATGGTCCACCACCTCCCCCCCTTTATCATCAAGGTGGGTGTATTCGTGGACTCCCCACTCCGGGAGGTGCGGAAGACCTTGTCCTTCTGCAGCCTGCACCTGGCCCAGCTACACGGGCAGGAGCCCCCCGATTTCTGCCAGGCCCTGTTCCCTCATGCTATCAAGAGCTTCCGGGTGAGGAACGCAGCTTTCCTGGAGCGGCTTCCGGATTACAAGGCGGCGGCCTTCCTGCTGGAGGGCCACAGCGACACGGGTTTTGGTGGCACCGGCACCGGTTTTGACTGGGGCCTGGCCCTCAGAGCAAAAGCGCATGGAAGAATCATACTCTCCGGGGGCCTCAGCCCGGCGAATGTGGCGGATGCGGTGGGGAAGGTGGGGCCATACGCGGTGGACACCTCCAGCGGGGTGGAGTCCGCCCCCGGCAGGAAAGACCCCGCCAAAGTGCGGGCCTTCATCCGCGCGGCCCGGGAAGCCCTTGTGGCGAAGCTATAGGCCGGTGACGATGCCTGCTTACAATAGTTCCGAACCTGGCGTGGGAGGAAGCCCTGGATGAGAGCAATAGGCTGATGACGGCTACCGTTTCCCCACCTTGCGACCCGGAGGCCTGGGTGGCTCCGCCCCCCAGGCATAATATTCGGGTGGGTGGATGGGAAAGAAAGTGGTCGCTATGCGACCTGGCAGCGAGGCAATAGTTGGATACACGAAACAGGCGGGGCTACTTCGGCGAGTTCGGGGGGCGGTTCGTCCCCGAGACCCTGGTGCCCGCCCTGGAGGAGCTGGAGCGGGCCTACGAGCATATAAAAGGTGACCCGGCCTTCTGGGAGGAGTTTAACGCCCTGGGCCGTGACTACATAGGCCGCCCCACCCCCCTCTACCATGCCCGAAGGCTATCGGAGTACATCGGGGGCGCACAGGTCTTGCTCAAGCGGGAGGACCTCTGCCACACCGGCGCACACAAGATTAACAACGCCCTGGGCCAGGGGCTGCTGGCCCGTCGCATGGGCAAGCAACGCGTGGTGGCGGAGACCGGGGCGGGGCAGCACGGAGTGGCCACCGCCGCCGCCTGCGCGCTATTGGACTTAGAGTGTGTGGTGTTCATGGGCTCAGTGGACATGGAGCGGCAGTCCCCCAATGTGCGGCGCATGAGGCTCCTGGGTGCCGAGGTGCGCCCAGTGGAGGCTGGCAGCGCCACCCTCAAGGAGGCCATAAGTGAGGCCCTGCGGGACTGGGTGACCCATGTGGCCGATACCTACTACCTGCTGGGGTCGGTGGTGGGCCCCCACCCCTACCCCACCCTGGTGCGGGACTTCCAGGCCGTCATAGGCCGCGAGGCCCGGGAGCAGGTGATGAGCGCCTACGGCCGCCTGCCGGACCGCATCGTGGCCTGCGTGGGAGGCGGCAGCAACGCCATGGGCATTTTCTATCCCTTCCTGGACGCCCCGGTGCCGCTCATCGGTGTGGAGGCGGCGGGGAAGGGCCTGGACGCCGATACGCACTCGGCCACCCTGGTAAAGGGGAGGCCGGGGGTGCTCCACGGCACCCGCTCCTACCTGCTCCAGGATGCCCACGGGCAGATAGAGCCTACCCACAGCATCGCCCCGGGGCTGGACTACCCCGGCGTGGGGCCGGAGCACAGCTTCCTCAGGAACACGGGGCGTGTACAGTACGTGGCGGTGGACGATGCCGGTGCCCTGGAGAGCTTCCGACTCCTCTCCCGGCTGGAGGGCATCCTGCCCGCCCTGGAGCCTTCCCATGCCACATTCCACGCCATGTCTCTGGCCCGGGAGATGCCCAAAGAGGGGCTGGTGCTGGTGAACCTCTCGGGGCGGGGGGACAAGGACATCGGCATCGTGGCCGAGGCACTGGGGCTGTGAAAGCCTCTGGTCTCCAGCAAGACCGCCTCTCGCCGACCATACCAGGGGGAGTCCAGAGGGGGTCTCCCCTCTGGTGGGGGACTGGTCCGATGATGCTGCTCTCATCGGACCCTCCGAAGGAGTCCGGTCCGAACGGAGTATCGGACTCCGCAAGGCGGACAATCGGAGGGGTGTCCCCCAGAATTCCAAAAACCCCCCCTCCCCCTCGAGGGAGAGGGAGCCAGGTCCGATGATGCTTTGCTCATCGGACTCCGAAAGGCAAAGCACTTTTCGGAGGGGTGAGGGTATGAAGGGAGATATATGAGCCGCATTCCTGAGGCGTTTGGCCGCCGCAAGGCCCTCATCCCCTATGTAACGGTGGGCTACCCCAGGCCGGAGACGGCCCTGGAGCTGGTGCCCCGCCTGGAGGAGTGGGGGGCCGACATGGTGGAACTGGGTATCCCCTTCTCCGACCCCCTGGCCGATGGGGCTACCATCCAGGAGGCCAGCTTTATGGCCCTGGGACAGGGCACCACCCCCGCCCGCTGCCTGGAGGTGGCCGCCCGGCTCCGGGAAAGGGTATCCCTGCCCTTGGTGTTTATGACCTACTACAACCCAGTGCTCAGCTATGGCCTGGAGGGGTTCTGCCGGGAGGCGGCACGGGCCGGGGTGGACGGCCTCATCATCCCCGACCTCCCACACGAGGAAGGGGTGGAGTTGGAGGCGGCGGGGGAGCGACACGGGGTGGACCTGGTGTACCTCCTGTCCCCCAACAGCTCCGCAGAGCGCATGCAGGCCGTGGGACGCCACTCCCGCGGTTTCATATACCTGGTGTCCCTTACCGGGGTCACCGGCGCCCGGCGGGAGCTGCCACCGGAGCTGGAGTCCTTCGTGGGCCGCGTGAGGCAGAGTGCTACCCTGCCCCTGGCGGTGGGTTTCGGCATCTCCACACCGGAGCAGACGGCCCGGGCGGCGGAGGTGGCGGACGGGGTTATCGTGGGCAGCCGCCTCATCCAGCTTATCCGGGAGGACGACGGTTACGCAGCCGCCGGTGAGTTCATCCGGGGCCTGCGCCGGGCCCTTGGATGAGGTGGGGGGCCTGCCAGCCTGCTCTCCGTAGCTACTGGCAACAGGGCGGCGTCCCACGTACTACTAAAATCTTCCCGAAGGTGTTTCCTTGCCCCATGGGCGATATTGACAAGAAACCGCACGCGTACTATATTCCGCCCATCTTTTGGTATATGTCTTTGGGTACATATGGATTATCAGGGTGTATGGGGCGGTCGGGCAGGATGAACCGTCCGGCTAAACGAATTGCTCCTCCACCTGAGAGGGGCTACCAGGAAACAGGGAGGTGCGAGATGCAGCAGAGCGGTCAATCCCCGGAGCAGGCCATCCAGCAGCAGGCAGCGAACCTCCTCTCCCAAGTGGCGTGATATGTGGGAGTGCGCGCCATGGACATGGGATTGCAGCATGGCCTTCTGGAAGAGGTCAACCGTCATCCCCAGGGTGTTGCCACCGAGGCACTGGCCCGTCAGTGCGGCTTAGACCCATTCTATGTCCAGATGTGGTATCGGGCCGCATACGCTTCGGATTTCCTGGAGGTAGGGGCGGGCCAGACCTACAAGCTGGCCCCCTTCGTGGACAGGTTGCTGCTGGACAAGGGCTTCCCTGGCTACATGGGCGGCATGCCGGCAATCATCACCTCTCCGGAAATCTTTGACCGGTTTGCAGAGAAGCTGCCTTCCGGGGAGCGCACTTGGTGGAACCAGTGCAGCCCCACCTTTATACAGGCGGTGGGTGGCACTGGCTGGCCCTTCTACACCCGCATTATCACCACCGGGTTCTCCAAGGTGCCGGGTCTGGTGGAACTGCTGAACGCCGGGGCCAGGGTGCTGGAGCTCGCCTGCGGCGTAGGCACCGGGCTGGCCCGTATCGCCCAGGCTTACCCTTCGGCCACCTTTGTGGGCGTGGATGGGGACGCCTACTCGCTGCAACTGACCCGCCGACAACCTGGGCCAGGCAGGGGTCCAAGGCCGGGTGTCCCTGGTGCAGAGCACCCTGGAGGCCATTAATTTCGAGGCAGAGTATGACGTGGCCCTCATCAACATCTCCATGCACGAGTGTCGGGATGTAGAACAGGTCACCGCCAATGTGCACCGAGCCCTCAAGTCTGACGGCTACTTCGTCATCTCCGATTTCCCTTTCCCGGAGTCCGTTGAGGCATGCCGCACGGTGCTGGCCCGAATTATGTACGGCATTCAGTTCTTTGAAGCCCTTGTAGGGGACCAACTCCTGCCCACCGCAGACTTTGAGGAACTTCTGAAGCGCCACGGCTTCTAGAATGTGGCCTCTTTTGACCTGGCCCCGGTACACGCCGTCATCTACGGCCAGAAGTAGGCTCGAATAGCAGTGAAGATGGGACTTCTTGGCATTCAGCTTTGGCATAGGGCCTAAGAACGCATAGCAAGGGGTTGGCTGCCCACC
>JASLQE010000298.1 GCA_030744635.1 Dehalococcoidia bacterium
AATCTGCTCCAACCAACCCTGCAGGCGGGCATGAGGGGATTCAGGGGCGAGTTGACCGTATAGCCCCAGGATTTCCAGGCCTGTCCGAATGGACCGGGCGACCACCTCCGTCGTGAATACCTTCACCTCCGAGGCCTCAAAATTGGGCACCCGGTCATGGTTGATAACATCTACCACCCGCCAAGACATCGCCCGGCCCACCGCAGCCTCCACGGCTACCTGGGCCAGGCGGGTGCGGTGCTGGGGCTTGAGCCCCACCTGCAAGGCGTATTTCAGCATCTCGTCCAGAATACGACGGGCCATACTGGCGTAGCGCACACCGGGCCAGGCCCGTTCAAAGTCCAGGGCGGTCATGACCACGTACCAGCCCCGGTTGAGCTCCCCCACCAAGCCGCTTCTGGGTACCCTGACATTGTCAAAGTAGACCTCGTTAAAAGAGTGTGCGCCGGCCATGTTGATAAGGGGGCGTACGGTGATGCCGGGGGTCTTCATGTCTACCAGCAGCATGCTGATACCCTTGTGCTGGGGGGCGGAGGGGTCCGTGCGCACCGCCAGCCAGCACCAATCGGCCACATGAGCGGCGCTGGTCCATACCTTCTGCCCGTCAACTATGAAACAGTTCCCTTCAAGCCGCGCCCTGGTGCTGAGGCTGGCCAGGTCCGAGCCTGAACCTGGCTCAGAGTATCCCGTGCACCAGAAACGCTCTCCGGAGGCGATGGGCGGCAAATGCTCCTGCTTCTGCTCCGGGGTGCCATACATGAGAAGGCAGGGTGCCACCCAGGCTGTGCCACCTATGCCCATCCCCGTGCCTGGAATACCCCAGTAGTTAGCCTCCTCCTGGAACACAAGCTGGGTGAGAACGGGGGCCTGTTGGCCGCCATACTCCTTTGGCCAGCTCTGGGAGAGCCAGCCGCGTTGGCCCAGCTTTGCGCTGATGGCCCTGGTCACCGGCCATAGCTCCGGTGTATACTCCTCCTCAGCTCCCAGCCAGTAAGGGGGTAGCTCATTGCTAACGAAACCGGCTACTTCCTCACGAAATGCTTCCTCCTCAGGGGTGAACCTGAAGTCCATTGCTTCCTCCTATTGAGTGGTTAACCCAAGGCCCCTGATGGCGATGATGTTACGCTGTATCTCTGATGTGCCCCCCCGGATGGAATCGGACACTGCCCGCATGTAAAAGAGGCCCAGCTCTCCCTCGTACGGCGCTCTATGGCTGGCCCGTCCCAACTGGGAGTAGAGTCCTAATGCGGCGCCCGCCGTACCCGACAGGCGCTGGGTCAGCTCTGAGCCAAAGAGCTTCACCATGGAGGCCTGGTAGGTGGGCGCATGGCCTCCGGCCATCAGCGACAGTACCTGGTAGGAGAGCACTCGTAGCACCTCCAGCTCGGTAGCCCGCTTACTGATTTCGGAGCGCAGCCCGGGGCGGCTATGTAATACCCACGGATTATTGTTGACATAATCTATCATCCGGGATACAAGATAGGTGGCGTTGCCTATGAACATGGCCGCTCCAGCGGTGGCCCGCTCAAAGTCCAGCGCGGCGGCCACATAGTACCAGCCGCGGTTTTCTTCGCCTATCAGGGCGTCCCGGCCGACACGGGCGTTGTCTAGGAAAACCTCGTTGAAGCGGCGGTCTCCGGCCATGCTTATAAGCGGGTGCACCGTAATGCCCGGTGTCTTCATGTCAACCAGAAAGAGGCTTATCCCCCGGTGCTTGGGGACGTCTGGGTCGGTGCGGGAGGCAACCCAGGCGTAGTGGGCCATATCCGCCTCCGAGGAGAACAGCTTCTGGCCCGATAGGGTGAAGCCATCCCCTTCGGGGCTGGACCGCAGCTCCAGGGAGGCCAGGTCTGAGCCGGCGTGTGGCTCCGAATAGAGGAGGGTAAAGACGACCTCACCACTGGCGATGAGGGGCAGGAAACGCTCCTTCTGCTGGGGGCTGCCGCAGAGCATAAGGCTGGGGGCCACTATTGACTCCGCTACATTGCGGTACTCCACACCCCTCTTGGCCATCTCCTCCGCCATGATGAATCGGTACATTGGAGGCCGGCCTAGGCCGCCGTGCTCCTCTGGCCAGGTGAGGGTCAGCCAGCCCCGGTGTCCCAGCTTATGCAAAAAGGCATGGTAAAGTGGGCCGGGCAGGCCCCGCTCCTCGTACTCCAGGCGCACATCCTCCGATAGCTCCTGCGTCAGAAAGCTGACTACCTCTTCACGGAAGGCCTCTTCATCTGAGCTAAGCCGGAAGTCCATACCTCGCCAACCTATCTTTAAGGTAGTCAATGGTCTCCACCGGGGTGGGGTCAACGCAATAGAGCAGGGCCAGGTAGTAGCTAACATAGTCACCCCACACAATAAGGCTCGCCATCTGGGCCAAGGGGCCTTCACCCTCGCCCTGTAGCTCCTGATGGGCGATACCTTCACGCTCCAGGATTTCACGGGTCACCCGGTAGCGGAGGAGGATGCGAGGGTGTAGCAGTGGGGAGCTGAGAAGGACGACCAGGCTCCCTTGGGTCACGGATGTGGGGTTGGGATAGCCCACCACGGTGTTGTGGTTCAGCTCCGGCAGGGTGTCAAACATGGCCCAGGACTTGCTGTTCTCGTTGACCTGGGTCTTCCAACGCCGGGCCACGGGATTCATGAAGCCGGCCCCGTAAATGACGGGTAGCTTTCCTACAAGCTTCTGCGCTAGTTGCTTGGCGGGGTTGGAGGCGGTGGGTTGTGACTCTTTGAACCTGTCCACCAGGGACTCCATCAGAGCCAGGGCATCTTCCACGGCGGCGGTGCAGTCAGCCATGAAACTCAGGCGGTAGAGGAGGCCCAGCAGGCCAAAGAAGCTATAGCCGATAACCGCCCGCGGCGGGGCGGAGTATTCAATCGGGAACATGGGGATGCCCCGGTCACTGGCTATCTCAGCCAGCCTGCCGCCGCCGGTGGCAATGACCTTGGGGGACGGTGAGTCTATGATGGAGTCCATGCAGGAGAGTGTCTCTTCAGTCATCCCAGAGTAGCTGGATAGAATTACCAGAATGGTATCGTCCACGGGGGGCAGTGGTGCATAGCCCCGGTGCACCTGGAGGCTCTTCCCCTCCAGGCGGGCCAGGGCGGCCACCAGGTCGCCACCGATGGCTGAGCCCCCCATGCCGGCCACAACTATCCGCGACACCGCGCTGTAACTATCGGGTAGCTTCATATCCAGGGCCCGTTGCCATGCCCGGCGGCACTGGGCTGGTATACCGGAGAGGTGCCGGCGCATGCCCGAGGGGTCAAGGGTCTCTATTGCGTTGGTACTGTCCAGATCGGCCATGGTCACACCCCCGCCAAACGCTTTCCTGAGTCCAAAAGCCTATCAACCTGTTCCGGCAGGGTGCTTTCCGCATAGACCCGCATCAGGGGCTCAGTGCCCGAGAACCGTATCAGGAGCCAGGAGCCGTCGGTCATCAGAAAGTAGAACCCGTCCCGCGTATCTTTGCTGACCACTGGCACCCCATCCAGGGTGCTGGGGTAGGCCTCCACTAGGCGTTGCTGTGCCCCACCCTTCAGGGACGGGGAGAAGTGGATATCCTGTCGCTTGTAGTAATGGCGGCCTACCTTCTGGTAGAGGTAGTCTACCAGGGCGGAAAGTGGTTTTCCCGTGGTCACTACCATGTCCATAAAGCACAGGGAAGCCATGATACCATCCCGCTCCGGCACATGGCCCCGGAAACCGTAGCCGCCGCTCTCCTCGCCGCCTAAAAGGGCATTCTGGCTCAGCATGAGGGGTGCGATATGCTTGAAGCCCACTGGTGTCTTGATGACGGTGACCCCGAAGGAGCCCCCCAGCTTGTCCAGCATGGCGGTGGAGGGCAGGTTGCCGACTATGGGCCCCCTCTGCCCTCTGAACTCCAAATAGTAGAGGGCTAGAAGCGAGAACACCTCCGGTGCCGATAGGGGCTGCCCGTTCTCGTCTACCACGCCCACCCGGTCGGCATCGCCATCGGTGGCTAAGCCCATACTGGCGTGACGGCGGCGGACAGCGGCCCCCAGTGGAGCCAGGTTGGGGCCTATGGGCTCCGGTGTGACGCCAGGGAAGTTGGGGTTACGCTCCTGATGGATATGGCTCAAGTTTATCTGCCCGCTGGACAGCAATTCCGCCAAATATCCCAACCCCGCTCCATACATGGGGTCCACCACCACCTTGAGCGAGGACCGGCGGAGCCTATCCACATCCACCAGGGAGGCCAGACGGGCCTGGTATGTGGGGCGGGGGTCATATAGCTCCACCAGTCCCCTGGAGGTGGCCTCAGTCAACGGAAGGGGTGGGGTGGGCTGGGCCGGTGCAGCGGCTGCCAGGGCCTCGATGCGGGAGGCCGCCTTGGGTGAGAGGGCGGTGCCATCATGCTCCCGCAGCTTGAATCCGTTGTAGCGGTGAGGGTTGTGGCTGGCGGTTATTATGATGGCTGCCCCGGCGGCCTTCTCCAGCAGGCCGAAAACGGTAACCGGGGTGGGGGTGGACCGGGAGCACAGGAATGCCTTGATGCCATTGGCGGCCAGTACTTCCGCAGAGGCGGCGGCGAAGTCCTCGGAGGCGAACCGAGTATCGTAACCAATCACCACCCCCTGCCCGGCCCGTCCGGCCTGCTGCAAATAGCCGGCCGTGGCGTGGGCACAGGCCCGCACCCCCTCAAAGGTGAAGTCTTGGGCGATGACCCCACGCCAGCCATCGGTGCCAAACTGTATAGTCAAGCCACCTCCACTTGTTATATGCTCTTCAGCCGGATTACTAGCGCTTCTTGCCCCGGATTCTGGCGGAAAGGGCCTTTTTTACCTCCTCACCCTCTCCCAGCACCCGGCCCTCCACCAGGCAGCCTTCGGCCACCAAGCAGTTGGAGGCCAGCACGGAGTCTCGGACTACGGCTCCACTCTTTACCCAGACTTTGTCCCACAGCACGGAGCCGTCCACCACTGCCCCTTCATCTATGCGGCAGTCCCGCCCCAGCGCTGCCGGGCCCATCAGCCGAGCGCCTGGCCCTACCACAGTGGACTCTGCTATCTCTACCGGGCCGCTTATCAGGGCATCTCTGTGTATACCGTCAGAGGACCTGATTCTGCCCCTCCTACCCGATAGAAGCAGGTGCTGATGGAGCTTCAGGTAGTTCTGCGGGGTGCCTGTATCCAGCCAGAAACCTTCAAATGGATAGCCGTAAAAGTCGTGATGGCGACTGGCCATCATGGGAAAAAGGTCTTTCTCCAGCATGGAAGGGGTTCCGGTGTAGGGGATGTCATTCAGGACATGAGGCTCTAGGATGTATATCCCTGCGTTTATATGGTGGCTGGGGGCTTTATCGCGGGGGGGTTTCT
>JASLQE010000299.1 GCA_030744635.1 Dehalococcoidia bacterium
AAGGATTACCTGGGGGAAATCATGAATAACACAGCCCCAAAGGGCACTCTGGACCCTGTAGCCGCTGAAATCATGCGCAACTCCTTTGTTGCAGTGGTGCGCCAGATGAGCCGCCTTATCGTGCGTTCCACCTTCTCTTACATCATCCGGGAGGCCTTCGATTTCTGCACGGCTGTGGTTGCCCCGAAACAGCCTCCGGAACTGGAACTGGACATCGTGGCCATGTCCGAAAGCCTGGCCCACTTCTCCGGGTGCATGCCCTTTATGGTACGCAACCTGGTTGACGAGTACGGCCTGGAGAACATGGAGGACGGAGATGTTATAGCCATCAACAACCCCTACATGGCGGGCAACCACATCTATGACAACGGGTTCTTCAAGCCCATATACTACCAGGGTAAATTCCTGGGCGCCATATGCACCAAGGCGCACATACTGGACATGGGCGGTGTGGTGCCCGGGGGTTACTCCGTTGAAAAGCGCAATATATGGGAGGATGGGCTGGTAATCTCCGGAGTACCCGTTTACAGAAACAACCAGCCCTACAAGCCAGGTTTCAATCTGTATTTCGCCAACAGCCGTGTGCCGCACCTGGTGCTGGGGGACATCCAGGCCCTATTCAGCGCCATGCGGTTCGGCGAGAAAGCACTTATCGGACTGGCCCAGAAGTACGGTGTGGAACACCTGCATGAGGCCATGGCCTATTCGCTGGACTATGCGGAGCGCTCCATGCGCCAGGGTTTCTCCTGGCTTCCTGACGGGGAGTACAGCGGAGAAGATGGGTTAGACGGGGATTTCTTTAACGACCAACCCTACGATATCAAGTGCAAGGTAACCAAGAAGGGAGACGAGGTTGAGGTGGACTTCAGCGGGTCCTCCCGGGTGGCGGCATCATCTATGAACTGTACTGTGTACGACACTGCAAACGGCACCTATACCGCCTTCAAATGGCTGTTTGATCCTGTGAATCCTAACAACTCCGGGGCCTTCAGGCCCATTAACCTGGTGTTGCCGGAAAACACTTTCATAAGCGCTCTGCCTCCTCACAGCACCACCTCGTATTTCGATACCGCAGAAGCGGTATTCAATGCGGTAGTCAAGGCGCTGCTGAACGGTGTCAAGGAGAGGGGCTTTGGGGGCCACTATGGCACCAACTTGGGCCTTTCATGCAACGGCCAGGACACCCGCTCCGGCAGGGAACGCTTCTTCCTGGTCGCCTATGTCGCCCTGGGGGCCTTTGGTGCTACAGACGCCGGAGATGCCGAGCATTTCGTCTCCCTCTCCCAGCAGAACATCATGGACCCCTCGGTGGAAGCCACCGAGGAAGAGTTTCCGGTCCTAATCCTGCGAAAAGAGTTTGTCCAGGATAGCGGCGGCCCTGGCAAGCATCGGGGCGGGACATCCGTGCTGGTGGACCGAGTGGTGCTGGATGATACAGAGGCCAGAAACCTTTTTCTGCATATGAAGATACTCCCCTGGGGTTGCGTGGGAGGCAAAGAGGGGGCATCCGGTGGTGTGTGGATGGTACCTCCGGACATCTGGAAGTTTGAGGAGAAGGGCCTGCTGCCTACCCTTAACGGCATCAGTCCGCCTGGGTTCTATCGGGACTATACCGAACCGCTGGCCGGATACTATAACCCCGATACCCACGAGATTGACCACCAGGGCGGGCAGTGGTACCGGGGACTGAACCGGGTGTTCCAGTTGAAACGGGACACCACTATACGAATCATCAGTCCGGGCGGCGGCGGGTGGGGTGACCCCCTGGAAAGGGACCCGGAGCTGGTGAAACGGGATGTCCGCGATGGCTATGTCTCCCTGGAGGGCGCACACCGAGACTACGGCGTGGTGGTCAAGGGGGACCCTGATACAGACCCCGAGGCCCTGGAGATAGACCACCGGGCCACCGGGCAGCTACGCCGGAGATGGAAGGAGGGCTGAACCATGTCCACCATATTCCCTCGCCCCGAGGAAAGGGAGCTATTTACCCGGCGGCAGCACCTGCCAGGTATGACCTGTCCCAAATGCCACGGGAAGAACATCGCTGAATACCCGGCCCTTAAAGTGACCGGCTGGGCCGTGATACAGAAGTGCCAGGACTGTTTCCATGAACTGGGGAGCCACCCCACCCGTTCCCCCCTGGGCACAAATTACATACCCTGGAGCTCACTCCTCCCCGAAGGTGAGCCTGACCCGGAGTCCTGATACCCTCCCGGCACTGGAACTAATTACCTGGATCAGGCTAATGTAGTATTTGGGCCGGGAGCCAGGTGCTGAGTATGGGGAAGGCGATGATGATGGCCAGCGCCAGCAGCATCATTATGAAGAAGGGCATGGTGCCCCGGAATATGTCCTCCAGGGTTACATCCGGCTCCGCTACCCCCTTGACGGCGTAGACATTCAGCCCCACCGGTGGCGTTATAAGCCCCACATGGATGGCCAGTATAACCACCATGGCAAACCACATGGGGTCAATGCCCATAGCCTGTACCGCTGGATAGAAGACGGGTATGGTGATGGATAGCATGGAGATGGAGTCCAGGAAAGCACCTAATATTATGTAGAGAATGGCCAGTGCTATTACCAGCCCTATGGGGGTAAGGCCTATATCCAATATAGCGTTCACCATCCTGGGGGCGACGCCGGAGAGTATCATGAACCGGGAGAATACCTTGGCGGCGATGAGGATGAGAAATATCATGGCCGTGATGCTCACCGTCTCGTTAAGGGCTGTGCGTAGCTGAGGCCAGTGCATGCCGCCCCAGAACACGGCGATGAGCAGGATGGTTAGTGCGCCGAAGGCACCGGCCTCGGTGGGGGTGAACACGCCCCCATAGATGCCGCCGATGACCACCGCACCTGATAGCATGATGGGCCAGAAGTCCTTGAGGCTGACCAAGCGGTCCCGCCAGGTGATTTTGTAGGGTGCCGCGGGGGCTGCAGTGGGGTTGAAGTATGCTATCACCAGGATACCCCCGGTAAACACAAACGCCAGGAGCATACCCGGGGCGATGCCGGCTATTAGGAGGTCGCCGATGGACTCCAGGGTGAGCAGGCCATAGACCACGGCTAACAGGCTGGGCGGTATGAGCATGCCGATGGCCCCGGCAGACGAGACTATGCCATAGGCCAGCCCTTTGCTGTAGCCGTGGCGTCTCATCTCAGGGCAGCTCACCCGGGCGAACACGCTGGCGGTAACCAGGGCGGAGCCGGAGACGGTGCCGAAGGCGGTGCAGGCCCCCACCGTGGCTATCCCTAGGCCGCCGCGTATCGTGCCAACCCATTTGCCGAGGGCGCTGTAAGTCGCCTCGCTGATGCCTCCCATCATGGCCAGCAGGCCCATGAGGATGAACAGGGGCATAACGACGAACTCAGGGTTGATGGCGAAGTGAAAAGAGGTGGTGGCCAGCAAACTCACACTCCCCGTCAACCCAATGGTGGCCATCGTACCCAGGACGCCCACCACCCCCAGGGCAACACCTATGTGCACCCCCGCCGCCAGGAAAAGGAACAGCGCAAGTATTCCAATAATGCCAATCAGAAACGGGTCCACTGTTACCCCTGCCGCTTCTCAGTTAGCTGGGCCAGGTGGGTCAGGAAATAGACCATAAACTGCACGCTGATGAGGAAAACTCCTATGGGTACAGCCAGCTTGGGCAGCCAGAAAGGTAAATCTATCGACGCTGGCATGTATTCCCTGGCCAACCAGGACTCCCAGAACTGCCCCCACCCACCCCAGGTGAGCAGGGCGAACAGCGTGAACCCCAGCACCCCGGCCAGCAACTCTGCCACCAGGCGCAACCGGCGTCCGAAGCGGTCCAGGATCAGGGTCATGCGCACATGTCCCCCCACCACCAAGGCATAGGCAAAAGAGAAGAATATCAGGTAGGCCAGCATTATCTGTTCAATCTCTATGCCTCCAACGATGGGTTTGTTGAACAGGTACCGGCCGCTTACATCCACCACCACCATTATCATAATGGCAATAGTGACGCCTCCGGCGGCTATCGCCAGCACCTCGTTGACCCTTCGGCTGGCCGTTTCGAAGCGCTGTATTGCCCTTCTTGGCCAGCATTCACTCATGCTTAAAGATATCCTCCACTACCCCATTCTTAATGGGCGGTGACCCCCAAAAGGGTCACCGCCCATGTAGTTCTCCTGCTACTTAGGTACTCAATCCTGAAAGAGGACTGACTACCTTTCTCCCCACTGGCGGGGCCACTTGTGGCCGGCGTCGGTGGTCATTTTCATGAATGTGTCCACAACCTCCCAACCGGGCCAGCCCAGTTTCGTAACCTTCTCGGCAAACACAGCGGGCATGTCTGGCATCAGCTGCGCCCACCGGTCCAGGTCAGCCTGAGGCATGGTGTAGAAAGTCACGCCGGCTTTGGTCAGCGTATCAATATAGCCTTGCTTACGCGAGGTGAGCAGGTCTATATGGTACTGCTCAGTCTCCATGGACACTTCATCAAACAACGCCTGCAGCTCCGGGCTGAAGGAGTTGAACAGGTCCAGGTTCATCCAGCCCCCCAGCGGGACCGCAGAGCCCAGGTTGGTGTAGGTATAGTGCTTGGAGACCTCGTAGTTCTTCAGGTCACCGAAGACGCTCATGTCTATAATCTGGCCGTCAATGGTGCCCCGCTGCAGTGCCACATAGCGGTCACCGGCGGGCATGGTTACGGGCGCCGCACCGGCGGCCTCCACCCACTTGGGGAACTCGGTGCCGATAACGGCCAGCTTCTTGCCCTTCATGTCATTCAGTGTGGGGATAGCAACATTGGACTCGATGTCGTAGCTGAGCAGCCCTTGTAGCCAGAGCAGCTTTGTGTTCTGTTCCGTCAGCTCTTGGTGCATCGCAGGCATGGCGTCGTACATCGACCTCTTGGCCTTGACTAGCATGTCATGGTCCGAAGGACGGAAGGCGAAAGCGTACTCAAAAGTGCCCAGGGGCACCTTGCCCGGGGCATAGAGCCACACACCAGGGGTCATATCCACCACGCCCTTGCCCACCGCATCCAGGACCTCTAAGGGGGATACCAAGGAAGCCCCCCAGAAGTTCTCAAAGGTTATCTTGCCGCCGGTACGCTCGGTTATCTGTTTCTGGAAATAGTCGATACCCATGGACATGGTGGCCGGCGGTGGCGGGAATGGGGAGCCCATCTTGAGTGTCATCGGCTGTGCCACCGGCACGATAGCCGGGCCGGCCGGGGCCGCCTTCGGTGCCGACCTCGCTGGGGCCGGGGCCGCCGTAGGTGCCGGTTTTGCCGGAGCCGGGGCCGCCGTAGGCGCCGGGGCTGGGGCCGGGGTTTCAGACTTGCATGCCACGGCGGATACCACGATTGTCAGCGCTACCAGCAGCATTAGCAGGCTGCGCCAACTTCCTCCAAGCTTCATAATCGCTCCTCCTTAAGTTAACCGGAAGTAACTGGGCGCATTATAAAGTCTTAGTGTACCATTGTCAATTCTCTCTTAATCTCTCAGTACATTAGTGACACATCCTCTCCCGGCCAATCTCTCCGAACGCAGTGTCGATCCGAAGGACTCTCCGCTTTGCGGTCAGGTCATCCTCCTCCTGGGGTTATAGCAGATGCCTTGGGGGCGTCATTGCCCGGTGCCCGCCGGGCAATGGAGGAGGGCACCTCCGCCGCCGAGCTCCGCCACGCCGCCCTTCTGGCGTTGACCACCGCCGGGTTTCCCAGCATGATTTCGGTCCTCAAGTGGATAGACAAGGTCATAAAGAAATCATCGTAGACGCCCTCGCCGTTCTATGGTTTAGGTGGTGGGCCTAAGCCAGCCAGGCCCTTCCCCTCGGCCACCGCGCTCAGGGCATCGGCATATGCCTCGTAAGTGCGGCGGTCAAACAGTACGAAGCGGACCTCCTCCAGTGGCGTCCCCCCCTCCCCACCCTCCAGGAAGGACTGCACCTCGCGCAGGGCTACACGGGCTGCCAGGTCCAGCGGGTAGCCATAGGCCCCGGTGCTGATGGAGGGGAAGGCCACCGTCCTTAGTCCCTCCCTGACGGCTACGCTCAGGCTTTCCCTGTAGGCCGAGGATAGGGTATCCGCCTCACCGCTGCGGCCCCCGTGCCATACTGGTCCTACGGTGTGGACTACATGCCGTGCCGGGAGCAGTCCCCCGGTGGTAATTACAGCCTGGCCCGCGGGAAGGCGGCCCCTCTCCCGCACGATGCGTTTACATGCCTCCAGAATGGCAGGTCCTCCTGCCCTGTGTATGGCACCGTCCACACCGCCCCCCCCCATCAGACCGGAGTTGGCGGAGTTGACTATAGTATCCACCCGCTCCCGGGTAATATCCCCCTGGAGCAGCCGCAGCTGGGTGCCGCCGATGACGACTTCCATACCTATTTGTCACTATAACATGTGCCACAACATACAGTTCAAGCCTTTGCCGGGTCCGGTCACGGTATCCACCTGCTCATGCGGGGCGCGTCGCGGTGGAAACGCGCAGGTTTTTGAAATCAATTGAGTGTGGCTTATCCTGTGCCCATCTCCCGGCGCAGCCCTTCCCCGGAAGGGGAAGGGCGCAGGATGTCCCAGTAGGCCCCCCGTGCACCGCGCCGGATGGCTTCCTGGAGGCGGTCATCCCCTGCGTAGTTGTAGCCATCGGCATCCTGAGGGGAAGCCAGCAACAGGAAGCGGGGGTCGTCCCTCACCAGATGTTGCACCAGGCCCAGTGCGTCCTTGCCCAGGGCCGGGGAGATATAGAAAACTGGCTCATGCAGCCCGCCGTGGTGCGCAGGTCGCAGCCCCCGTTTGCCGCCGCGGGCCAGGAGCCGGCTCAGGGGGGTGTCCGAGTACACCCTCACCCCTACGGCCAACCCAGCCAGGGGCAGCCCCAGGCGCTGGGCCTCCTCCACCGTCTCCCGTACCGAGGCCTCGTCCTCCCCCGGGGCACCCACCAGCAGGTCAAACATGAAGCTGAGACCGGTGCGCCGCAGCCCGTCCACCAGCTCAGCCACATCCTCCCGGCGGTGCTCCCGCCCCAGGCGTCGTAGCTGGGGGTTATGGAAGGAGTCCACGCCGAAGTTTATCCCGGCGCAGCCCGCCCGCCGCATCAGGGCCAGAAGCTCATCATCCCACGGCAACGGGGAGCAGTAAGTGTACCAGCGGATGCGCTCCCCCAGCCCCGCCCGGATGAGCGCCCGGCACACCGCCTTGGCATGGCCCAGAGAACTGTTGAACTCGGCATCACATAGGTGAAACCAGGTCACCCCGCTGGATACCAGATAAGCGAACTCGGCAGCCACAATGCCCGGTGGGCGCAACCGCAGGCGGCGGCCCCTGGACACCGGGTCAGCGCAGTAAATGCAACCTTTGGGGCAGCCGCGCTTGGTCTCCACCCCAACGATGGCGCCCTCCTCCTGGTAGCGATGGTTATCAAACAGGCT
>JASLQE010000300.1 GCA_030744635.1 Dehalococcoidia bacterium
CCTCATTGAGCTGGGCTAACTGATACTTCATCTCAATGTCCCCATGTTTCCAGGGTACATCCAGCACGAAGTAGGGTAGGTCCTGCTCCTCATGGAAAATCTGTCCGGTCTTCACCATGGAATGACAGTTATTGAACTGGAAGCAGAAGTCCGGGACTACCTCTCCCCCCTTGGGGTTCTTGGTGGACATGCCGCTCACAAGCTGGCCTAGGTGGCAACGCATAGAAGAGCAAATCTCTCGGTTGAGGCCCCAGGCCTCCGCGCTCTCAAGCACCTTTGTTAGCTGGTCCGGGTTGCGCATCAGCACGGTGAAATAGGGGCCGTAAGAGGGATTGCCGAACTCACCAAACCCGGCGAACATGCCTAGGAAGGCCTCCACAATTCCGTTTATGACAATGCCGCCATTCTCCCGGGCGTTCCAGGTGCGGTGAAAGTGTTTGCGCCGCAGCTCCTTCATTTTCCCCCATACCTGTATGGGTTTGGTGGGGTATTTTGTCATTGTAGCCATGTCGCCTCCTTATGCTTGCATCAAGCGCATACCGCTTTGACCGCTTATGCTATACCAGCTCCGTCTGCAGGGTCTCCAGAAAGGCCTCAATACGGGTGCTGAACTGGCCGTAGGGAGTGGTAACATCCATCTCCAAGGTCAACAGGGGTATTCCCATCTCATTCAGCATTTTCTGCATGGCGGGGATGTCAAACTCGTAGATGTCGCAGAACTTCTGCAGGATGAAGATGGCCCCCTGGGCCTGGTACTCCTCCACCCGCTGCTTTATGAAATGAAGTCGCTGGCGGTCTACCAGGTCTTTATGGGCACAGGGAGGCCGGCTTATATAGCGGTCTGCAATAGCGGCCACCCGGTCCTCCTGCGGGGTTATGGGCTGCCAGAAATAGCGGCTGCCACCACAGGTCTCATCTATAACCACTGTGGCCCCCAGGGACTCTATGAAGCTGGTCAGGCCCACATCATCGTTCTCACTGCCCAGGATAATCAGCCTTGTGCCAGGGTCCTGGATGCCCTGCCGGCCCTTGATTTCAGCCAGGGCCTCCCGTAATAGCTGTGTATGCTCCTCTTTGTCCAT
>JASLQE010000301.1 GCA_030744635.1 Dehalococcoidia bacterium
CGGCGCTCCCTATGGGCTGGCTGTATGACCGCTATGGACCCCGGCCGCCGCTGATGATAGCCAGCATTCTGGTGGGCGGCGGCATAGCTTTGTGCAGCCAGGTCACTGCCTTATGGCAATTGTACTTGCTCTTCGGCGTGGTGGCCGGTGTGGGATTTGGTGCCATCTATCCTGTTCCGGTGGCCACAGTGGTCAAATGGTTCCTGAAAAGGCGGGGCATGGCCGTGGGTATCGTCACCAGCGGCGGCGGCGTAGGAATGTTTGTAATGCCCCATATCACAGAGCCTCTAATCAGCTCCTATAGCTGGCAAGCGGCCTTCATGGTCATCGGCCTCATGTTCATGGTCCTCATCGGCGTATCCGCCCTGGCTATGAAGGATGTCCCCAAGGGGAGCAATTACGTGATCGGGGTGGTCTCCCAGCCGGAAGATACAGAGGCCGTACCCACAGGCACGCCACACGGGAAAGATATGACACCCCGACAGGCATTGAGGGACAGGGCTTTCTGGATGTTCTACCTGGCATTCATATTCGCCGTGGCTGCGGATAGAATGGCCTCCCTGGAGGTTATCGACTACGGACGCAGTATCGGCCTGCCCCGGGCAGCGGCGGCGGGGGCGCTGGGGTTCATGGGGCTGGGCAGCATCGGGGGAAGGCTGTTCATAGGAACTCTCTCCGACCGCCTGGGTAGGCGGGCCACCCTGACAATGTGCTTTGCGCTGCAGGGCCTGGCCCTGTTGGCGGTGCCGTCGGTGGGGGGAGCGGCCATGCTTTCCACCACAATGTGCATTCTGGGGCTGGCCTACGGTGGCTTTGTGGCGCTCTACGGCCCTATAGTGGGAGAGGCCTTCGGCCTAACTCACCTGGGCAAGATTTTGGGGCTCTCTTTCACCAACGGCATCTGGGCGGCTATACTGGGGCCCCTCGTTCTGGGCGGGTACTTGGTGGATATCACGGGCGGCTACCAGTGGTCCTTTATTCTGGGTGGAGTATCGTGCGGCATAGCCGCCGTACTCACCTTTGCGGCCCGTCCCACCACCACTCTACCAGAAGGCGGATAGCAACCGCCATATAATTCAAAGTAGCTACAGCCGCGTGCGCCGCTCTTGACAGCCACACGGGGGCTGCATATACTCGGAAGCAATGTAAGAACTACCCAGGCATCAACAAAGGAGGTGGGCGATGCGTCGCATGGCAGTCATGTTGGTCTGTCTGGTTGCCCTTCTGTTAGTGGTGGCATGTGGTGGTGGGGGAGGGGCAGGGGAAGCCACCCCGGCTCCAGCGGCAATGGCGACTCCGGTGAACGGGGTGGTCCAGCTAACTATCAACGATGGCGAGATTCAACCCAAGAAAGTAGCCATCAAGGCTGGGGAAGCGGTGATATTTCAGGTCACCTCGGTGGATATCTATCACACCCTAAGCATAGATGAACTGGATATAAACTTGAGGGTAGGCCGGGGGAAGACAGGTGAGGTGCAAGTAAAGGTGGATACCCCCGGTACATATACCTATTATTGCCGGGTGACCGGGCACCGGGGCAGCGGGTTGCCGGGGAGCAGGTTCGGGGAAGAAGGCACGCTGATAGTGGAGTAGCCCCCCCTCAGTTCCCGACCTTCATCATGGTGCTGGGCAACCAGGTGGCCAGCCATGGAAAGGCGGCGATAATGGCCACCACCACATGAAACAGTATTACATAGGGGAAACAGCCCCGTATAACATCTATCATGGGTGTGTTGGGGGTCAGCCCCTTGACCACATAGAAGTGCAGTCCCACGGGCGGAGTAATAGCGCCTATCTCTATGTTGAGGACCAGCATTACCCCGTACCAGATGGGGTCCCAACCCAGGCCGTTGACGATGACAGGATACACCAGGGGTGTGGTAAGCACGATGAGGGATACCCCGTCAAAGAACATGCCCAGTATGATTAGGAATGCCCACACCATTGCCAGAATTACCCACTTGTTCACCGGCAGGGAGACCATCCAAGCGGTGAGGGATTGAGGGATGTAGGCCAGGGTAGCTACATAGGCGAAAGTCATGGCCGCCACCAGGATGAGCAGCATGTAGCCGGTGACCGTTACGGCGTCATGGAGACCGCCTCGGACCAGGTCCAGCCTCAGCCCCCGATGCTTCATGGTCAGGATGAGGAAGGCCCCCAGGGCACCCACCGCCGCTGATTCAGTGGGCGTAGCCATTCCCGTATAAATGCTGCCAATTACGATGATGATGAGCATCACAGGTGCCCACAGGCTGCGTAACGCTTGTAGCCTCTCTCCCCAGGGCACACCTGGCTCCCGTGGGGCCGCCTGTGGGTAGCGTACGCCAACCCAGAGATGGTACATGGAGAACACTATCATCACCACGATGCCGGGTAGAATACCAGCTATAAAGAGGCTGCCAATTGAGTTATCGGAGATGTCCCCGTAGAGTATCATGGCTACGCTGGGGGGGATGAGGGCGGCCAGACCCCCTGCTGCCGCCACCGAGCCCAGGCTCAGGTCCCGGCGATATCCTTTGCGCTGCATCTCGGGGATGGCCACCACCCCGATGGTAGCGCTGCCCGCCAGAGCAGAGCCGGACATGGCCCCGAAGATGCCGCAGGCCCCTACCGTAGCCGTGGCCAACCCCCCCGGAAGCCATCCCAACCACTTGCTGGCCAGGTCGTAGACATCCCGGCCGACGCCGCTGTGGTAGATTAGATTCCCCATGAAGATGAACAGGGGCACAGCAGCCAGCGTGAAGCTGGTACTGATACCATAAGCGGTAAAGAATATGGCGTCAATGCCACCCCATCCTTCCAGCAGGAGCAGCAGGGAGACGCTGACGAAGCCTAAGGAGAAGGCGATGGGTAGCCCTGTGGCCAGCAGCGTCAGCAGTCCTGTGACCATAATAAGGACAATCAGCCACTGGTCCATTAATGT
>JASLQE010000302.1 GCA_030744635.1 Dehalococcoidia bacterium
AAGGCTGGAGGCAATGCCGTAGCCAACTACGACTCCGTGACCACCTGGCAGGGTGCTGAGAACATCATCAAGACCGCCATGGACAGCTTCGGCCGCATCGATATACTGGTCAACAACGCCGGTGTGCTGCGAGACCGCATGGTTTTCAATATGGGCGAAGAGGAGTGGGACATGGTGCTCAAGGTGCACCTCTACGGTACCTTCTATTGCACTCGCCATGCCTCCGCCATTATGCGCCAACAGCGGTTCGGGCGCATCATCAGCACCTCCTCCGAGGCCGGGTTGGGCAACATGGGACAGGCCAACTATTCGGCCGCCAAAGAGGGCATTGTAGGCTTCACCCGCACCGCCGCCCGTGACCTGGGCCGCTACGGAGTGACCGTCAATGCCATTCGGCCCCGGGCGGGCACCCGGATGACCTTGACTGACGACCTGCGAGCGGCCTGGGAAAGAATGGGCCGGCCTGAGGCAGCCAAAGAAATGGAAGCCCTCACCCCGGGGGACATCGCCCCCCTCATTACCTTCCTGGCTTCTGACGCCGGCGACATCATCAACGGCTGCACTTTCCTGGTATACAAGGGGTACGTGGGTGTCTATCCCGACTTGGCCCCCAGCCAGGCCCTCTTCAAGGAGGGGAGCTGGACTGTGGATGACCTGGTAGATATAGTTCCCAAGACCATCGGCAAGAACAGACAGCGGGAGTTGGGAGATGCCTTTTGAGTCCCAAACAGTTCAGCGGACCTCCGACCCTTGGCTTCTCCGGTGGTGAAGACGAGGCCGGGACTTGCTAACATTTTGATAATACACCTATTGATTCGATTACACACCTCTATTTCCCCATAACTCTTCAGCTTCCTAAAAGGATAGGTGCGCCGTGCCCACGGTAAGAAGTGCCCGGCAAGATGTCCTTTCCGATGAGGAAATCCAGCAGCTAACAAGGGTCTGCCGGGGAATCAAGGACGAACTGGTGGTGGTGGTGCCCTTGTATGCGGGCCTGCGAGTGGGTGAGCTGGCTCACTTATCCATAGGCTGGCTCAACTGGCAGGAGAGCACCATTGACATCCCTCAGAGGCAGGTTTGCTTCTGCTGGGATTGCCGCCACTACCGGCATAGCACCTGGGAGCCAAAATACACCGGCGTCGCCAGTATAATACCGTCGGCTTCTTTCATCCTCAGATAAATGGGAAACAGGTCATCCTCTATGGAACATCGCTCCTCTCTGCTGCAGACCATACAGGCATTGCATGGCCTGATATCGAGGTCGCCCAGAGGGATGATCTCCGTCACCAGGCCCTCCTCGGCAACGGCTCTGAGGCTGTATGCGGCCAACATCTCAGAGTTGCCGTTTTTGCGGGGGCTCCCCACAGTGCCCAATACCTTCATCCTGAAGCCTCCTCTTTCAAAAGT
>JASLQE010000303.1 GCA_030744635.1 Dehalococcoidia bacterium
CGATACGGCCATCATACCCCAGCCCGCCTTCGGGGAGTACGAGGTAGCCTGCAGCCTGGCCGGTGCCAGGGTGCTCAAACCCTGGGGGCGGGAAGAGGCTGGTTTCCTGCCGGATGTCACCGTTTTGGTGGACATGGTGAGGCGGAACCGGTCCCATGTCCTGTTTCTGGGAAACCCGGCAAACCCGGCTGGGAGCTACCTGGATTGGGGAGCCATAGAGACGCTGCTGGATGCCGACCCCTGCTGCCTGGTGGCTGTGGACGAGGCTTTCATCTCCTTTGTAGAAGCTGCCTGGCCCTCCCCGGAGTTTGTCCGCTACCCCAACTTGGTGCTGCTGCGCTCCATGACCAAGGACTACTCCCTGGCCGGGCTGCGTCTGGGCTACACCGTGGCTTCGGCACCCGTCACAGCCGTGCTGCGCCGGGGCTGCCCCCCCTGGAATGTCAACGCCGCCGCCCTGGCCGCCGGTGAGGCGGCCCTGAAGGAAGACGGGTTTTTAAAAGACTCAATGCGGAGGGTCAGGGAGGTCAAAGAGCTACTGGCCGCCGGGCTATCGGGGCTGGGGCTGACCCCTGTCATCTCCCCCGCACCGTTCATCATAGTGAAAGTGGGGGATGCCGCCAGGGTGCGCCGCTCCCTGCTCCAGCAGGGCATCCTGGTGCGGGACTGTGCCTCCTTCGGCCTGCCGGACTATATCCGCCTGGGCCCTCGCCCTGTCGCCGACTGCCGCCGCCTGATTAAGGCCCTGGCACAGGTCATGAGGGCCAGCCATGCCTGAGGCCGACAGCAAGAGGAATGCCGGCCTACCCGATGCCCCGATAGCTATCGGGGAGGCAACCGTCCTGGCACCGGGAAGCTGCGGGGAGTTGGTGCAGGGCACCATAGACGGCATACATTTCCACATCTCATGCCCGGTGGACCTGTTCTCTCGGGTAACCGTATCCCTGGCCTCTAGTGGCAGCCTTTCCGGGCCGCCTGAGTGTCCCAAAGCGATAGAAGCCCTGCGGGCGGCCCTGTCCCGGAATGGAAACAACAGTTGGGGGGGGAGACTCCGGGTGGAATCGCCCATCCCACGGAGCAAGGGAATGGCTTCCAGCACAGCCGATATACTGGGGGCGGTGGCCGCCGCCGGGCTGGCAACCGGGGATGCCAACGGACCGGAGGATATGGCCCGTGTCGCTCTAAGCATTGAACCCAGCGATGGCACCATATTCCCCGGAGTTGTGCTCTTCGACCACCGGGAGGGCCGTCTGCTGAAGCCCCTCGGTGCCCCACCCCCACTGGACATAGTGGCACTGGACTTCGGCGGGCAGGTGGATACGGTGGATTTCAACCGGGCCGACCGTTCGGCCATTTTGCGTTCCCTGGAGCGCCGCACCGTGGAGGCGGCTGCACTAGTGGAGGCCGGTATCCGTCAGGGGGACCCGGCCCTCATCGGGGAGGGCGCCACCCTGAGTGCCTTGAGCCACCAGGCGGTGCTCCCCAAGGAGTGCCTGAATAGAGTGGTGGCTGTTTCCA
>JASLQE010000304.1 GCA_030744635.1 Dehalococcoidia bacterium
GGTAGCCGCCCTTGTCCGAAGGACTCCGGACTCCTTCGGAAAGGGTGACCTCGGCCCCGATGATGGACTGGACCCCCAGGGAGCGAGCGGCCTTGGCGAACTCCATGGCTCCACACAGGTTGTCGTGGTCGGTGAGGGCCAGGGCGGGGTAGCCCAGCTCCACGGCGCGGGGCAGCAGCTCATGGATGAAGGAGGCCCCCTCCTGGAAGGAGAAGTTGCTGTGACAGTGAAGCTCGGCGTAGCTCATGGCTTCTGCTGGTACCACTCGCCGGTAACCAGGTCCCGGAACACCATCACCCGCAACCCCCGGTCAACCAGGCATTCGTAGTACATACGGCTTACCGGCCGCCCCCGCCACCACTCGTCGTCTATGCGCCACCGGTCGGCCACGGACTCCACCGTCACCCGGTGGCCGCGGAGCTTCAAGGACATCGGGGCACCGTCATCGCCCGTCTCTACCGCCAGGGGGCAGGGCTGGTTCAGGGCTCGTAGGTCACCAGCGCCTGCCTGCGCTCGGGTATTCTTGACCAGGGTTCCACCTCCCGTAACTGATAGATGGGGTTGCTCCCCAGAGACGCCTTGAGCTGAGTTATGGCCTGGTGGAGCCGCTCCCGGCGCCGCACCTCGCGGAAAAGGCTCTCCTGTCGGCCCGTCTCCCCCGTAAGGCCGGAGAGGGTCAGCCGCAGGTCTTCCAGCGGCCCCGGCGGAGGCCGGTTGCCCAGGGCGTGCTTCACCACATAGAGGGCATGTGCCCTGTCGCCCACCGGCTCCCGGAAGGCGATGCGCCGCTTCCAGAGCGGGGCATGAAGCACCTGGCCGGTCACCTCGCATATCCGGGCCAGGCGCCCCCTCACACCCGTCAGGCCGTACAGGCGCATCAGCAGGCTATCGGCGGCCGTGACGATGGCCTCCAGGCTCACGGTGGGCACCGGAAAGGTGAGCGATGCGGTAACTACCTCCCGGTGCGACCGGGGCAGCAGCGGGGACGAGTCATAGCCGCAGGACAGCTCCCACATGCGCCGCCACTGGGGGCCGAACTGCGCCTGTAGCGGCCCGATACCCACCGCCGCTATGTCCCCGAAGGTGTGCAGGCCGAAGCCGTGAAGGCGCTGCACCACTGGCCATGGCACGGGAAGCAGGTCTACCCCGGCACCGGCCAGGAACTCCCCCACCGGCTCCACCACCTCAAGGATATGTCCGGGCCGTGCCATCAGGGCGGCCATGTAGGCGGGGAACTTGCCCCCGGCCACCCCCAGGCGGGGCTCAAAGCCGCCGGGGACCGCCCCTAGCATGGCGGCCACCACCTGGGTATCGCCGCCGTACATCGGGGCCAGCCCATCCAGGCCGATATAGGCACAGCCCAGGCCGGCGCGCTCCACCACGGGGCTCCGCCGCCCCAGGGCATCCAGGGTCCTCTTGAACTCGTCCTCGTATTTTGCACAGTCCGCCTCCCTGAGGACGGCGTCCTTGCAGAGGGAAAGGGCTTGGGGCAGGGGCAGGCCGGGGGCCACGCCGGTCATGCCGGGCGAATGGTCCAGCACCGTGCGACGGGAGCCCCCGGCCTGCACAATCAGCACAGGTCTGCCCCGCAGCTCCGGGCACCGCTGCACCTCTACACGGTACGGGTAGTTACGAATAAGTAGACATGCCACCTGCATGCTTTACTCCCTCCCTCCGAGGAGATAAGCGCAGTGTATCAGAACAGGTGTTCTCTTGTCAAGCCGCCGCCCTCAGGGCGGCGCACCTAACCCTGGGCGGGTACGATGCAGGCCGGGTTGTCGTTCCGGGGGGAGTTTACCATGGGATGCACCGCATAGGCCTGCATCTCCGCGACGGGATACGGGGCCAGCAGGCGGGTCAGGGTGCCGGGGTCCTCAATGCCGGTGTCCAGCCATACCGGTTCCACCCCTCGGGGCAGGATGACCGGCATGCGGTCATATATGGTTTCCATGAGGGCATTAGGGGTGGTGGTAATGATGCTGCACGAATGGATGACCTCTCCGGAGGGGGACTTCCAAGACTCCCACAGGCCCGCGAAGGCGAAGGGTCCGCGGGACCTGAGGGCGATGAACATCGGGGTCTTCTGTTTCCCGTTGCGCCGCCACTCGTAAAAGCCATCGGCCAGGACAAGGCAGCGTCTCTTCCTGAGGGCACTCCGGAAAGTAGGCTTTTCCGCCACGGTCTCAGCCCGTGCGTTAATCAGGCGGTAGCCGACGGCCGCCTCTTTGGCCCACGGGGGAATCAGGCCCCACAGCATCATCTCGGCCCGCCTCTGTCCCCCGTTGACGACCGTGAGTACCTCCTGGCTGGGGGCAATATTATACCGGGGGCCGCACAGGGGGCCGTAGAGAAGCTTCTCGGACGCAAAGCTGAAGCGCAGGGCAAGCATATCTGTTTCGGCAGTGAGGGCAAACCGTCCGCACATCTATAGCCTCCTCTCCTATTTTACCAGGGTGACTATCAAAACCATCCTCCCTCTTAAGGAATTGCGTCGTGAATCCGGAAGGCTACGCCCTCAACCTTGATGGGCAACTCAAGACCCGGGAGGCCAGCCATATAAGCGCACTGCCCCTATTGTGGTGAATCAGGAATCCGCTACAGAATGTCATTTTGAGCGCCAGCGAAGCATCCGGTGGTGGGGCTGTCTCCCCGCCAGATGCTTCACTTCGTTCAGCATGACAATCCAGGCCTTGCATTATGCAGCGAACTACTGACTCAGGACACTATGTCCACTTGATAAAAAGCTGGTGAGCGGACTACAGATGCTTGAAAGGGGCCTGTCCTACCCTGCGTCGGGCATGATGTAGATGGCCAGGTCGGGGCACATGTTCTCGCACAGGGTGCACAGGGTGCATTTGCCCTCCCGTTTGATAGCGGGGGTAATAACCCCACGGCTGTTAAGCTGGTCGGACGGTTCCAGCACATCCACCGGACACACCTCAATGCATAGCTCACACCCCTTGCACCGGTCGCGGGCCACAATCAAGGACTTTCCCTTATCGGAGAAAATAACCGACATGGCCGCCTATCCCCTCCCACCCCGCTCCGACCACAGCTTCTCATACAGCGTTGATAGCTCCGGCCGGTCGTGCCGCTCCAGGAACTCCCCCACCACATGCTTCCCCTCCAGTTGGTCTTCATCCATGTTTGCGGCATCCTTCAGGGAAACGGTATCCGCCTTTAGCTGTCGGAGCATATCCACCGGAGAGGGCAACTCATTCAGGCGGCCCCTGTAGGTGGGGCAGATGGAGATGAACTCAATCATGGAGAATCCCCGATGGTCCAGGGCCTTCCTGAAAGATTTGGCTATCTGAAAGGGCTGGGCGATGGTCCACCGGGCCACATAGGTAGCGCCGGCATCTATGGCCAGCTTCACGGCGTCAAAGGAGGACTCCCTCATGCCAAAGGGAGTGGTGGTGGTAGTTACCCCAGAGGATGTGGTTGGAGCCATCTGGCCTCCGGTCATGCCGTATACCTCGTTGTTGAGGAGCAGCATCACCATATCCACATTGCGGCGGGCGGTGTGCATGAAGTGCCCCATGCCTATAGACAGGCAGTCGCCGTCTCCGCTCCACACAATAGGCTTCAGCTTGGGGTTGGCCAGCTTCAGCCCTGTGGCGAAGGGGAGGGCACGCCCGTGCAGGCAATAGAAGGAGTTGCCCACCAGGATGAAAGGCATGTAGCAGCAACAGCCCACCCCGGTGATGAGGGGATATGACAGAAGGTCGCCCCTCTCCAGGAGGGCGTTGTTGACGGTATTGGCGATTATCCCGTAGCCGCAGCCGGGGCAGAAGGGGTTGTAGTACTTCCCCATCAGTTCATAGGAGACCATCTCCTTAATATGCGGGTGTTCCAGCTCTTGCTGCTTCATGCCGCCATCTCCTTTATTGCCTGGAGCACTTCTCCGGTATCGTGTAGCTGGGCCTGGGGCAGACTGGTCACCGTGGCCTTACCGGCCACCGCCCGTTCCACCTCTCTGGACACCTGGCCCAAGTTCATCTCGGGCACCAGCAACCTGCCGGTGGCAGTGCCGACCTCTCGGACCACATCGTCAGCAAAGGGCCACAATGTGATGAGGCGTAAATACCCCACTTTTATCCCCGCTTCCCGGGCCTCTTTGATTGCCCGCAGGCAGGGCCGGGCCGCAGTGCCGTAGCAAATCACCGCCATCCGCGCATCGTCCATGTACCGGGTCTCATACCGGATGAGCTTCCGGCGGTTATCCCGGATTTTGTTGTTTATACGCTTCATCATCTCCAGAGCGACGCCCAGGTCGCTGGAGATTCCGCCCTTCTCCAGGTGGGGGCTGCTCATGGCCCAGCGTGGATGGTATGGAGTGCCCAATATGGGTGTTGGGGGCACCACCAGCTCCCCACTGTCCGGTTTGGGATAGGTGAAGGCGGTATAGTCCTGTGGGTCGCCGGAGGGCCGGGGCCACTCCTGCACCCTTTCCTGTAGCGCCTCCGGTGTGGGCACATCCACCCGTTCGTACATGTGGGCCAGCAGGGCATCGCTGAGGATAATCACCGGCACACGCCAGGTCCCGGCC
>JASLQE010000305.1 GCA_030744635.1 Dehalococcoidia bacterium
TGATTGGCCGGCTCCAGGGGCGTATCGTGGGCGGACAGGTCCTGTTCCACGGCGAGGACATCATGCGCTGGCCGGAGGAGCAGGTGCGCCGGCTGCGGGGCCGTCGCATCGCTCTGATATTCCAGGACCCGCATACGGCCCTCAACCCCGTGCTGCGGGTATCGGACCAGATAACCGAACCCATGAGGCTGCACCTGGAGCTTACCAAGGCGCAGGCCCGGGAAAGGGCCATTGACCTGATGCGCGAGATAGGTATCCCCCAGGCGGAGATGCGTATTGATGAGTACCCGCACCAGTTCTCCGGCGGCATGAAGCAGCGGGTCCTCATCGCCTCTGCCCTGTCTTGCAACCCCGAAATACTCATCGCCGATGAGCCCACCACCGCCCTGGATGTGACCACCAAGGCCCAGATACTGGACATCTTCCGCCATCTGAAGCAGGACCGGGATATGTCCATCATCTTCATCACCCATGACTTGGGGGTGGTGGCCGAGATTGCTGATAGGATAGTGGTGATGTACGGGGGCCGGGTGGTGGAGGTGGGCACGGTGACGGACATATTTGACGGCCCGCAGCACCCCTATACTCAGGGACTCCTGCGCTGCCTGCCGGACATCTGCCGGCCACGGGAGAGGCTGGAGTCCATCCCCGGTACCATCCCCAGCCTCATCCGCCCACCGGACAACTGCAACTACGGCCCCCGCTGCCCCCAAGTGATGGGTGTTTGCCGGAGCCAGAGGCCCCCGGACTACCTTACCGCGCCGGAACGCCGGGTGGCCTGTTTCCTGTATACCCGTTACCCGGTGTACACCCCGGGCACCGGAGTGGCCGCCGGTGGTTGACGGGAAGCTGGTAGAGGTCCGGGACCTGAAGAAATACTACCCGCTGAGAACGGGGCTGCTGAAACGCCATGTGGGGGATGTGAAGGCGGTGGATGGGGTCTCTCTACATATAGTGGAGGGGGAGGTGCTGGGCCTGGTGGGGGAGACCGGATGTGGCAAGTCCACCCTGGGACGCACTATCTTACGCCTGGAGGAGCCGACTGCAGGCCGGGTCCTCTTCGAGGGCCGGGATATCACCCACCTGGGGCGAAAAGCCCTCAAGTCACTGCGCCGGGAGATGCAGATGGTGTTCCAGGACCCGCAGTCATCCCTGGACCCGCGGATGAGGGTGGGGGACTCGGTGGGGGAGGCCCTGCTCATCCAGGGCGTAAGCGATGAGGAGGAGCGGTGGGCCAGGGTGGAGGTGCTTTTAGAGCGGGTGGGACTGGAGAAGGAGCATGCCCTGCGCTACCCCCACGAGTTCAGCGGAGGCCAGAAACAGCGTATAGGAATCGCCCGCGCCCTGGCCGTAACACCCCGGCTTATTGTGGCCGATGAGCCGGTGAGCGCCCTGGATGTCTCCATCCAGGCCCAGATACTAAACCTGCTGGCTGACTTGCGGCTGGAGTTCGGCCTTAGCTACCTCTTCATCGCCCATGACCTCTCCGTCATCGGGCACATCTCAGATAGAATAGCGGTAATGTACCTGGGGAAGCTGGCTGAGGCGGCCCCCAAGGCGGATATTTTCCAGGAACCCCTGCACCCATATACCAAAGCGCTGCTGTCCGCTGTCCCCATCCCCAACCCGCACCTGAGGAAAGAACGCATCCTGCTTGCAGGGGATGTGCCCTCCTCCCTGGACCCTCCTTCCGGGTGCCGCTTCCATCCGCGGTGCCCCTGGGCCTTTGACATCTGTCCCAGGGTAGAGCCGGAGCTGCTGCTGAGGGGAAGCCACCTGGTGGCCTGCCACCTCTATCGCTGAGCCTGATGGGCCTTATTGCCTTTGGGGCGGTTTAGCAGCCCCTTCTCTATTTGGACTTGACAGGAGAATGGCGAGGGGTTAGAATTTATTGAACTCCACGGGAAGGGCTGGCATGTCCTCGTTGCCAAACCCTGATGATTTTTACCTGTGCGGCTGTGATGGTTTGTGTTTCCCAGACGGGCGGGTCGGGGCTAAGTCCCATTCTATTTGTCCATAATGGCTAAATATATACTCATAACCGGAGGTGTGGTGAGTTCCCTGGGCAAGGGGGCCACTGTTGCCTCCATAGGACGCATCCTGAAGAGCCGGGGACTATCGGTAGTGGCCCAAAAGCTGGACCCCTATCTGAATGTGGACCCGGGGACGATGTCCCCCTATCAGCACGGCGAGGTATATGTGACCCAGGATGGAGCCGAGACCGACCTGGACCTGGGCCACTATGAACGGTTCATAGATGTTGACCTCACTAGCACCTCCAGCGTTACCTCGGGGCAGATTTACAGCTCGGTTATCGCCAAGGAGCGGCGGGGCGACTTCTTAGGGGGCACTATTCAGGTGGTGCCGCATGTCACTAACGAGATTAAGGAGCGTATCAAGGACATGGCTCGGCAGAGCCAGGCCGATGTGGTGATTGTGGAGGTGGGTGGTACGGTGGGCGATATAGAGGGGCTGCCGTTTCTGGAGGCCATACGCCAGGTGCGTAACGATGTGGGCCGTGACAATGTGCTCTACATACACCTTACCCTGCTGCCCTTTCTAGGGACTACCGGGGAGCTCAAGACCAAGCCCACCCAGCACAGCGTGAACGAACTGCGGCGCATAGGTATCCAGCCTGATATCATCCTGTGCCGCAGTGAGAAAGAGGTGCCGGAGGCGGCGAGGCAGAAAATATCCCTCTTCTGCGATGTGCAGAGGGAGGCCGTAATCCCCCTGCCCACTGTAGGCACCATATATGAGTTGCCCCTGGTGTTGGAGGAGTCCGGACTGGGGGAGCTGATAGTGAAAATGTTACACTTGCCCCACAGCCACAGTGACCTGCACGAATGGCGGCAGATTGTGGGCAGGCTGAAGGCGGTGCATGAACCGGTGAACATAGCCCTGGTGGGCAAATATGTAGAACTCTGGGACTCCTATCTCTCCGTGAAAGAATCACTGTGTCATGCCGGCATACATCATAGCCGGGATGTGAACATAACGTGGGTTCACTCGGAGGAACTGGAGGGGGATGGGGTAGAGAGGCTGCTGCGAGATGTCCAGGGCATAGTGGTGCCGGGAGGCTTTGGACAGCGCGGTATCGAGGGCATGATAGTGGCTGCCAGATACGCGCGGGAGAACGCAATCCCCTATCTGGGACTGTGTTTGGGAATGCAGGTGATGGTCATAGAGTTCTCCCGTTATGTCTTCGGCTCCGAGAAGGCCAACTCCACTGAGTTCGACCCCGAAAACCCTTATCCGGTGATAGACCTCATGCCGGACCAGTCAGGGGTGGTCTCCAAGGGGGGTACCATGCGTCTGGGGGGCTATCCGTGCCGCCTGGTGCCGGGTACCAGGGCCCGGGATGCCTATGGTACCGAGGAGGTGTGGGAGAGGCATCGCCACCGCTTTGAGTTCAACAACCGTTACAGGGAAGAGCTGAGACAGGCCGGTATGGTGGCCGGCGGCGTGTCCCCTGAAGGCCATCTGGTAGAGATATGCGAACTGGCCGCCCATCCGTGGATGATGGGCACCCAGTTCCACCCTGAGTTCCGGTCCCGGCCCAACCGGCCACACCCTTTGTTCCGGGACTTTGTGGGGGTGGCCAAAGACATACTCAGAGAAGGGGCGCAGCCGCTACTGCCCTGGTCTTAGCCGGCTGTAGCAGCGGGATATCCGGTAATAGCGCCATTACATCAACCGAAAACATGTCGTGCCCGCGCCGTAGGCGTTACTTTCGGTCAGTGGGGCGGCACTTGCAAGCCCTAAAGGCTAAGAGGAGGCTCATATGACCCTGGCCGAACTGGAGGCCAAGACTAAAGAGGAGCTGGTAGACCTGGCCAAAGGCCTGGGCCTACCCGGCCCCCAAGCCCTGAGGAAGCAGGACTTGGCTTACCGTGTCCTGCAAGCCCAGACGGAGCATCAGGGCAACATCTTCGTGGCAGGTGTGCTGGAGACCATGAGCGAGGGCTACGGTTTCCTGCGCCAGCAGACATTACTCCCCAGCAACGCCGATGTCTATGTTTCCCAGTCCCAGATACGCCGCTTCGGTCTGAGAAGTGGGGACATGGTCTCAGGGCAGGTGCGCTCCCCCAAGGAAGGGGAGAAGTATTTTGGACTGCTGCGGGTTGAGGCTGTTAACGGGGTGGACCCTGAGACCGTTAAAAGGCGCCCCTTGTTTACCTCCCTCACGCCCGTGTTTCCCGATAGGCTGCTGGACCTGGAGCACAACCCCCGGCATCTGGCCACCCGGCTAATCAACCTGATATCTCCCATAGGCCGTGGGCAGCGGGGCCTGATAGTCTCGCCGCCAAAAGCGGGGAAGACCATGCTTCTCAAACAGCTGGCCAGTGCCATCTCCTCCAAGTATGATGACATTCACCTCATGGTGCTCCTTATCGGCGAGCGACCTGAGGAAGTTACCGATATGAGGCGCTCGGTGAAGGGAGAGGTGGTGGCAGCCACCTTTGACGAGCCGCCCGAGATTCATACGCGGGTGGCCGAACTGGCCCTGGAGAGGGTGAAGCGGCTGGTGGAGATGGGGCGGGATGTAGTGGTGCTGCTGGACGGCATCACCCGGCTGACACGGGCCTATAACCTGGCCATGCCACCCTCCGGGCGCACACTTTCCGGGGGTATAGATTCAGTGGCGCTGTATCCTCCCAAGCGGTTCTTCGGAGCCGCCCGTAACACGGATGAAGGTGGCAGCCTGACCATTCTGGCCACCTGCCTGGTGGATACGGGAAGCCGTATGGACGAGCTTATCTACGAGGAGTTCAAGGGCACCGGCAATATGGAGATACACCTGGACCGCCGCCTGGCGGAGAAGCGGGTATTCCCCGCCATGGAGCTGCTGCGCAGCGGCACCCGCCGTGAGGACCTGCTGATGAATGAGCAAACCCTGAAGCAGGTGTATGTCTTCCGCCGTATGGTGAGCGTGCTGGGCTCCTCCTCCAACAACCAGTCGGAGGTTACCGAGCTGGTGCTGGACCGCATGGGCCGCACTCAGTCCAACACCGAATTCCTGGCCAACTTGTCCAAAGACCTGTAATCTCAGTCGTCCGGACAGAAAAAACCTTGACTACCGCCCACAATAATGATAAAATATCTCATAAGAGAATTATTATCATAAAGGAGGTGTCATGGCCCTGGAGCTTATCAACGAGAACAAAATCGGCGAGGCCAAGGGAACGGCCGTGGAGGAGGCGGTAGAGCAGAACTTTCGGGGGGAGACCTCAGAGGTGGGGCTCTACCTTGCCATGGCGTGGCAGGCCCAGCGGGAGGGCTACCCAGAGATAGCAGATGCCTTGAAGACAGTGGGCTGGGAGGAAGCCCAGCACGCCGCCCGTTTCGCCATCCTCAATGGAAAGATATCGGCCAGCACCAGGGAGAACCTGGAACGCATGATGGCCGGTGAGCAGGCTGCCAACAAAGGAAAGCGGGAGGCAGCCATAAAGGCCAGAGAGGCCGCCGGCGACGAGACCCATGAGGTCTTTGATGAGTCCAGCCGGGATGAGGCCCGCCACGCCAGGCTGCTGGAGGGTCTGCTCCGCCGCTATTTCGGGTAGGTCGGAGTAAGCCTTCCCGCGTATATGGCAGCCTGATACAACAGAGCGGAAGGTTTCACTATGAATCCGTAATATAGGCGATTGATTGCTATTTGGCTGCCGGAGTGGGTATCATAGGCTGGGACTGATTATACCCACCGCAGCCTCGGCTGCCCCATAAATTGGAGGTACTAGGGGGCGAAGCCCCACAGAATAATATCCGTGGGTGGGTGGGATAGACAAGGTCTGTAATACCGCAGTAAAGCAATTCAGGGAGGTCTGCTGACATAATGAGAGCGATGACCGATGCCAATCTGAGGGCGGCCTTTGCAGGGGAGAGCCAGGCCCACATGCGCTACCTCATCTTCGCTGACCGGGCGGACCGGGAGGGAAAGCCCAATGTGGCCCGGCTGTTCCGGGCCATTTCCTTTGCGGAGCAAATCCACGCCACCAAGCACTTCCGCACACTGGCGGAGATAAAGGACACCTCCCAGAACCTACAGGCCGCCATCAGCGGCGAGACCTATGAGGTGGAGGAGATGTACCCCGTCTTCAAGGCGGTTGCCGAACTACAGGAGGAGAAGCAGGCGGTGCAGGCCAACGATTGGGCACTTCAGGCGGAGATGGTCCACGCCGGCATGTATACCCAGGCCAAGCAGGCGGTGGACGCCGGCAGAGATGTATCACTCGGCGATGTGTTCATCTGCGATGTCTGCGGTCACACCACGGAGACCCTGCCCGATAAGTGTCCTCTCTGTGGGGCTAAAAAAGAGAGCTACCGCAAGTTTTAGATTTGCCCCTGCCTGAGGGTTGGCGGGTGGGCTAGAAACGGGTGGTGTATACTGCTCAGTCCTGCGGCACAGATGGCTGCATGGGTGGTCACGCCGGTTGGGGGATCGCCACGGGTCGCTATGGCTTGGGGTTGGTACCTACCAGCCTTTTCCCGGCCCCGGCGGCGTCATTGAGCGCGGTGGGGTGGAGGTTTACATCCCGGTACTCGTCCATAGCCGTGTAAAGCAGTTCCTCGCCGAACTCCACATCGCAGGCGGCGAAGAACGACCTTACCACCCTGCGGGCACCGTCAAACAGGTACGGGACAGGCCGGTCCATTCCGGCAACCCCTATCCAGAGGCCGCGGCGGCGGCTGCCGTCGGACGCTATATTGTGGCGCTGCTTGAGCAGGTACTTGGCCACCCACAGCGCCTGGCAACGGTCTATGACTGTTTTGGTCTGGGCGGATACCGTCATAAAGAAGATGGGGCAGGCCAGCACCAGGCGGTCGGCCTCCAAAAGCTTGCGGTAGAAGGGTTGCATATCATCATCAATGATACACACCCCGGTGTGCAGGCAGCCATCGCAGTGCTGGCAGGGGTGTGCCTTGAGGTTGCCCAGCACTATCTTCTCGGTGGCCGCTCCGGCCTGCTGGGCGGCCCGTAAGGCTGAGTCCAGCAGTGTTTCGGTGTTGCCCCCCCGCCGGGGGCTGCCCGTCAGGCCCAGTACCCTGAGCAAGGCCTACTCTTTCTTGGCCAACAGCCCGTAGCGCTCTATGTTAGCATCGGCCTGGGCCTGGATTCGGGCTATCATCTCCGCTCCGCCCTCTTGTGTGAAGAGATGCCCGTAACGGCCCTGGGGCCTCAGGTAGTCCTCCACGGGCTTCTTTCGAGAGATACGCCTTGCTGAGACAAGCTGGCCATTCTCGTACTCGTAAAGGGGGTAGAGGCCGGTCTCCACTACCAGCTTGGCCAGGGTGATGGTCTCGGAAGGGTGGTGCCGCCATCCCAAGGGGCAGTTGGAGAATATCTGCATGTATTTGGGGCCCCGGATGGACAGCGCCTTCTTCACCTTCTTCTCCAGGTCAAAGGGGTAGCCTACGGAGGCGGTGGCCATATAGGGGATTCTGTGCGCCAGGGCAATCTGGGGCATGTCTTTCTTTAGGGTGGGGTTGCCGGAGCTTAGCTGCCCGGAAGGACTGGTGCCGGTGTGTGCTCCCATAGGGGTGAGGCCGGAGCGTTGAATACCCGTATTCATGTAGGCCTCGTTATCGTAGCAGACAAACAGGACATCATGGCCTCTCTCCAGCATGCCGGAGAGGGCCTGAAGGCCGATATCAGCGGTGCCACCGTCACCCGCCTGTGCGATAACCCGTACTTTATCCAGCTTTCTGGTGACCCGCAGGGCGGCCTCGACCCCAGAGGCGATAGCGGCGGAGTTCTCAAACAGGGAGTGTATCCACGGCACCCCCCAGGCGGAGTTGGGGTAGTTGGAGCTGA
>JASLQE010000306.1 GCA_030744635.1 Dehalococcoidia bacterium
CAGCGGGAGATGATGAAGGAGGGACAGACCGGCATAAACCTGGTGCCCTGCAATGTATACTACCGGGGCTACGACTCAGATGAGGTGGAGCCGGAGTTGCGGGCCGCCTGCGGCACCGGGGTGCCCCTGTCTACGGTGTGATATTGGGGCATAGGATTCAGCTCAGGTCCCGCTTTAGCTGTTCAAACTCCTCTTTGCCTATCTCGCCCCGGGCATAGCGGTTCCTGGCGATATCCAGGGCCGAGGTCTCTTTCCCGGGACCGCCCCCAGCCCCCCCCCGCTGCGGCCCAGGGCCCTTATCCCGTAGAAGATGAGCAATATCACGCCCACAAAGAAGGTGGCCATGAACAGGAAGCCCACAATACTCCACACCCACCCCATCGGCCCCCAGTCCCACATATTCCCCATCATCATAGCAGTGCCTCCCTGTTGTACTTTATTGCCACTCATTTCGTAGGTTGAGGTTAGGATGAAGTCAACGGACCCCTGTGGCCCTTTAGCTCCTGAGCGTGGATGGTGTTTGTTTGGAGACAAAAGTCATGGCAGACCCTGGACCGGTGAGGTAAGATACAGTCGGCAGCGGTCACCCGCAACCGGTGTGAGGGGACTCCAAGGGGAGGTGTATCCAATGCGTGCCCCAACGATTAACGGACGCCTCCGGGCTGCGGCAGCCGTTGTGGCGCTGGTGGTGCTCTCGCTGTTAGTGACGGCCTGCTCCCGGGAGGCGGCCAGCCCCCCGGCCCCCCTGTTTGAGCTCACCAACCAGCACGGGCAGGCCACCGGGCTGGATAAGCTGGAAGGCCGGGTGGTGGTGCTCACTTTCCTCTACACACATTGTCCGGACACCTGCCCCATATACCTATCCGAGATCGGGCAGGCCATGTTGGCGCTGGAGGATACCGCCTCAGAAAGGGTGGCGGTGGTGGCGGTAACGGTGGACCCGGAGCGGGATACAGTAGAACGCCTCAAGGAATTTACGGCTTACCTGCCCCCCGGCTGGCAGTTTCTCACCGGGACTCCGGGCCAGTTGAGGACCATGTGGGAGAACTATGGAATCTTCGTCCAGAAGCAGGAGCAGCAGACCGAGCCCAGCAGCCACCAGGGCCACGCCGGATTTCTGGTAACCCATACTGCGAAGGTGGTGCTGATAGACGGGGAAGGCCTCTTGAGGTCCGAGCTAAGGGGGGACTGGGAGGTATCGGAGCTGGCGGATAAGATGAGTCTCCTGCTGTCCGGGGAGCGGGTCCCGGGCAACGGTGTCCGGGGCCTGGTGGCCGGACTGCTGCACCGCTGCGGGCCTTTCGTCTTTAACTCTATCGGCAGCGCCCTGCTATTCTACTTTGCCATGATATTTCTGCCGGTAGCGGCACTTGCAGGGGCCGGCTTCTATCTGCTGAGGTCGTAAGCCTGCTATGGACTTGGAGGCCCTGTGGGGTTTCCCTAAGCCTCCCCCACCGGCTTCTTGGGATGGGCGTAGGGGTGCACATACTTGAAGCCGGTAAAGGGCACATCCCGCACTTTATCGGCCATCTCCTTCGCAATTTCTATCAGCCGGTCCTCGGCGGCGTAGTCAAAAGGGTCCCTTAGCTGCTTCTCCACCTCCCCGCCAGGCTCCGGGCGGCGCTCCATATACCATCGTACGGTGTGGGCTACAGCCTCCTCAGCGGGCACCACATCCTCATAGCCCAAGTCCCGCTCCAGGCTGGAGATATCCAAGTAGACATGGTGGCTCCCGCGGGAATAGGGCCGGCTGGTGCGGGCCTGAATGAAGGGCAGGTTGACATACTCCCACTCGTGGCCCATGGCACCGGTGATGACGGTCACCCATTCCCGGAGGGACAGCACGCGCTGGTCCCGCACATTGTAGGACTTGCCGGCGGATACCTCCGGCCGGTCCACTGCCAGGAGTAGGGCGTGTGCCATATTCTCGGCATAACCCCGGGAGTGCAACTTCAGGCCGCCATCGGGGAGGATAACGGCACGGCGGCCGTCAAGAATACGGCGCATGATGCTCCACTCCGGCGGCGCAAGCTGCCGGGGCCCGTAGACCATGGGGTAGCGGAAATAAGTGGCCGAATAGCCCCCTTCTTGGTGGCCTTTCATCACCTCCTGCTCGCTGAGGGCGATGAGTGAGGAGAACTTGTCCAGGTTGGGGTCTGTCTGCAAAGGGAAGTGCTCCGGCACCGGGACCGGTGCTCCCTCCGGCAGGCGGGAGGCCCGGTAGAGTATCTGGTAGGCGGCACCGCCCACCCCGATGAAGCGGGGGGTGCGGCCCCGCATCACCTGGG
>JASLQE010000307.1 GCA_030744635.1 Dehalococcoidia bacterium
GCGAGGAGATCAACTGGTGAACACCGATGACCTGAAGCGGGTGCTCCAATCGGCCCGTACGGTCAATGTGACCAAAGACAGGGAGCTGCTCCACGTCATCCCACGGGACTATATACTGGACGGTCACGAGGGAATCAAGAACCCGGTAGGCATGCATGGATTCCGCCTGGATGCCGATGCCCATGTGGTAACGGCGGCCGGAGCCTCGGTGCGCAACCTGGTCAAGTGCATCCGCGGCGCAGGCGTAGAGGTGGAAGATGTGGTCCTGGAGCCCCTGGCCTCAGGAGGCGCTGTGCTGCGCCCAGATGAAAGGGCCAACGGCGTTGTGCTTATCGACATAGGTGGTGGCACCACCGATGTGGCCATATTCAAAGAGGGCAATGTGTGGCATACCACGGTACTGCCCGTGGGCGGTTACCAGATTACACGGGACATTGCCATTGGACTGGGCGTCCCCTTTGAAATGGCGGAGAGCCTCAAGCTCAAATATGGTCGGTTGTATCCAGCCACCAACGGTGTGGCCGGCTCGCCCGAGGTGCCAACAAGGGTGGAGAACGGCCACGGCATTATGATACAGGATGTCAACGACATCATCCGGGCCCGTGCGGAGGAAATACTGCGCCTGACCCTGGTGGAGCTACCCGCAGTGGACATCCTGACCGTAGCCCCGTCCGGAGTGGTGCTTACCGGTGGTAGCGCCAAGCTGCCCGGCATGGATGCCATGTGCAGCGAGGCATCACGGGCCCCCTGCCGCATAGGCGTACCTCACAACATACACGGTCTTACCGATTTGTTGTATGACCCCGCTTATGCCACCAGTGTGGGGCTCCTACTTCGCGGCTCCATGGCCGAGGAGTCCGATAGTAAAAACCACCGCCCCAGCCATTTACGCCGCTTGTTCTTCCGGGCCAAGCGGTCGCTGAGCCGGAAGTAGGGAAAGGAGGCACAATGGCAAAGCAAATCCTATCACCCAATCCAGCCAAAATAAAGGTTGTAGGCTGCGGCGGCGGCGGCTGCAATGCCATAACCCGTATGGTGCGGGAAGGCATTGACGGGGTGGAGTTCATCGCCATCAACGCCGATGCTCAGGCACTAGCCGCTACTGAATCCAACTACAAGTTACAGATTGGGGAAAGAGCAACCCGCGGGTTGGGCGTAGGCGGCGACCACACCCTGGGCCGCAGGGCCGCAGAGGAAACACAGGACCAGATAAGAGAGTTGGTATCCGGGTCCGATATGGTCTTCGTGGCCGTCGGCATGGGAGGCGGCACGGGGACCGGCTCGGCCCCACTGGTAGCTGAGACGGCCAAAGACACCGGTGCTCTTACCATCGCCGTAGTCACCAAACCCTTCGGGTTTGAAGGCGCCCGGCGCATGTCCGTTGCCGAAGAGGGCATTGCCCTGATGGGCGAACATGTGGACACCCTTATCGTCATCCCCAACGATAAACTGCTTGAAGTATGTGACATGAAGACGGTGGTCGATTCCGCCTTCAAGATGGCCGACGATGTCATCATGTCAGGCGTACGGGCCATCACCGAGGTAATTACGGTGCCGGGCCTTATCAACCTAGACTTCGCCGATGTCAAAGCGGTGATGATGAATGGGGGCCAGGCATGGCTCTCCATAGGTAAAGGCACCGGCCCCAACCGGGCCGCAGAGGCCGCCAAGGCCGCCCTCCACAGCCAGCTGCTGGAGGTATCCGTAAAGGGCGCCAGCGGCGTGCTGTTCAATGTAACCGGCGGACCCAATTTGACCATCCACGAGGTCAACGAGGCAGCCAAGGTCATCCAGTCCGAAGTTCACCCGGATGCTAACATCATCTTCGGTGTGGTATTTAACCCGAGGCTGGACAACGAGCTGCACATCACCCTGGTAGCCACCGGATTCTCCCGCGGGATGAATACGCCCAAGACCGAGGACCTGCGTCGGCTGCTTAAACGCACCGAGGAGGAAGGGGAACTGGACATACCCACCTTCATCCGCCGACCCTTCCCGGTTCGACACACCCCCGCGGTGCCGATTTCGCACGGCCCCGCGGTCCACGCTAAGGCGGCCCAGCCCGTTCAGTTCCAACGGCTACCTCATTAGCTAGCCACCCCACCTCCCCCAACGTAGGCCGTCCCGACCCCCTCGGGACGGCCTTCCCTTATCCATCCCCATTAAGCTCAATATATAGTTGTTAACTCCTTGACAACACCCATATATTGTGCTAACTTAGCCTGTGGAGGGGATATGAGGTGTCCCAATTGCGGCGGTGTTGATTCCCGGGTGGTGGACTCCCGCAACATAGAGGGAGGGGTGCGCCGGCGCCGGGAATGCCTCGCCTGCCGCTACCGGTTCACCACTACGGAGCGTGTGGCCTCTCGCAGCCTGTTCGTCAAAAAGAAGGACGGGCGCCGGGAGGAGTTCCTCCGGGAAAAGCTCCTTGCCGGTTTCCGCAAGGCTTGTGAGAAACGCCCCCTACCGGCGGGCACCGTGGATAAGGCCGTGGACGAAATTGAGAACGAGCTCTATAGCCTGGGCAGGGCTGAGGTGCCCAACACCCGTATCGGCGATATGGTAATGGAGCGGCTGAAGAGGATGGACCACATCGCCTATATCCGCTTCGCCAGCGTATACCGGGAGTTCGCCGACCTGGATGCCCTCAAGCGTGAGGTAGAGAGCCTGTCTGTGCCTGTACAGCGGCCCGCCCAGCTACCCCTGCTTCCCACCTCCACCCTACCCACGCGCCAGAGAACCCGGAAAAAAGCGTAGACCGAGGATAGTATGGCCACCCGAAAACCCAAGTCACATACCCCCAAGTCCCGTGCCAGGGAAGGCGCCAGTATCGTCAAGGCCATCTTTGACGCCGCCGAGTCCATGGGCATAGCTGACCAGAACCTGGTTGAGCAGCTCACCGGCCAGGTGCTGCAGCGCCTGGGGGCCGCCCCCACCCTGCCCGGTATGGAGGACCTGGTGGCCCCACAGGCCACCCCAGAGATGATAATGGCAGCGGTGAAGGAGGTAGTCCCCAAGCCCGCTCCCGTAAAGGTAAAAGCGGTGGTGAAAGAGGTGCCCCCCCCACACACTCCCACCGAGCCCGGCACCCTCCAGCTCACGGAGAACGCCGTGCGCGTGCTGGAGCGCCGCTACCTGAGGAAGGACGACAAAGGCCAGCCGACAGAGACTGCTGAGCAGATGTTCCGCCGCGTGGCCCAAAACATCGCCAAGGCGGAGCTCCTCTACGACGGACAGGAGGAATCCCCCCGCCAGGAGCAGGAGTTCTACAACATAATGACCTCGCTGGAGTTCCTGCCCAACTCCCCCACCCTCATGAACGCCGGGCGGGACCTTCAGCAGCTATCCGCCTGCTTCGTGCTGCCCGTGGGCGACTCCATGGAGGATATCTTCGATGCCGTCAAGTACACCGCCCTCATCCAGAAGAGCGGCGGTGGCACCGGGTTCTCCTTCAGCCGGCTGCGGCCCGAAGGGGACTTCGTAGGTTCCACCTCCGGGGTGGCCTCCGGGCCGGTGTCCTTCATGAAGATTTTTGATGTTACCACGGAGGTGACCAAACAGGGCGGCACCCGCCGGGGGGCCAACATGGGCATACTCAGCATCCACCACCCCGATATCCGCGAGTTCATCACCGCCAAGGCGGATCCCGCCGCCTTCATCAACTTCAACATATCAGTGGCCGCCACCGACTCCTTTATGCAGGCGGTGGAGTCGGACACGGACTACGACCTGATTAACCCCCGCACCGGCCAGGTGCACAGCCGGCTCCGGGCACGGGAGGTGTTCGACCTCGTAGTAGACTCGGCCTGGAGCAGCGGCGACCCCGGCGTGGTGTTCATAGACCGTATCAACGAGACCAACCCCACCCCTCACCTGGGCAGCATAGAGGCCACCAACCCCTGTGGTGAGCAGCCCCTACTCCCCTACGAGTCCTGTAACTTGGGCTCCATCAACCTGGCCCGCATGGTGCGCCTCGTGAAGGGACACTACGATATGGACTGGGATAAGCTGGAACGCGTCGTCACCGCCGCCGTGCGCTTCCTGGACGATGTGATAGACATGAACAGCTACCCCACCCCCCAGATTGCCGAGATGACCCGGTCCAACCGCAAGATTGGCCTGGGGGTGATGGGCTTCGCCGATGCCCTGCTGCAGCTGGGCATACCCTATGACTCGGAGGAAGCGTTAGTACTGGGCGGAGAGGTGATGGCCTTCATCTCCCAGAAGGCTGATGCCGCCTCGGAGGCCCTGGGCGGGCAGCGGGGCACTTTCCCCACTTTCCCCGGCTCCCGCTATGATAGCCCCGGCCAGCCGCGGCTGCGCAACTCCACCCGCACCACCATCGCCCCTACCGGCACACTGAGCATCATCGCCGGTTGCTCCAGCGGCATAGAGCCCCTGTATGCCCTCTATTTTGAGCGCAACATCCTGGACAACCAGCGCTTTGTGGAGCTGAACCCCATATTTGAAGATATAGCCCGTGAGGAGGGGTTCCACTCACAGGAGCTAATCCAGACGCTGGCAGATGGCACCCCGCTAAAGGACATAAAAGGGGTGCCGGAACGGGTTAACCGGCTGTTTGTCACCGCGCACGATGTGACCCCGGAGTGGCACGTGCGCATGCAGGCCGCCTTCCAAAATTACACCGATAACGCCGTTTCCAAGACGGTGAACCTGCCTCACCACACCACCCGGGAGGATGTCTCACGGGTATACCATATGGCCTTCAAGCAGGGCCTGAAAGGAATCACCATCTTCCGGGACGGCAGCAAGGGCGCTCAGGTGCTCTCGGTCCCCGGGGCGGGGCCGGGGGAAGCGAAGGTCATGGTGGAGGCGGCCACCCTTCGCCAGGCTCTCCGAAGGAGTCCGGAGTCCAGCGGACAGGGCGAGACCCTCACCCCCCGCCGCCGCGGTAAGGAGCTTTTGGGCGTCACCGAGAAGGTGACCACCGGGTGCGGGAATATCTATGTTACCGTCAACTCGGATGGCCAGGGGGTATGCGAGCTTTTCGCCAGTCTGGGCAAGGCGGGGGGCTGCGCCTCGGCCCAGCTTGAGGCCACCAGCCGGCTCACCTCCATGGCACTGCGCTCCGGGGTGGACATCCCCTCCCTGGTGAAGCACCTCAAGGGCATCCGGTGCTCCAATGTGGCCTGGGATGGTGGTCATGCCGTGCTCTCCTGCGCCGATGCCATCGCACGGGTGCTGGAGAAGCACCAGGCGGGGTTGAAGGCCCCAGAGGCCGCGGGGCAGGGGGACAACGGCAGCTCCCCCGCCGCCGTTATCGAGCCTCCGGCCATCCTCAGCGGCAACATGGTGGGCATGTGCCCCGATTGCGGCAGCGGCCTGATATTCCAGGAGGGCTGCTACCTCTGCCACGCCTGCGGGTATACCAAGTGCACATAGCGGCTGCTATCCTCCCAATATTTACGAGGCATGATGTGGCGTACTTCCTGATAGCTGTGTCCAACAGTGACCTGCCCCCCTGAAATAGGTCCGGATGAAATGAGAGTCCTCAGATTACAATATACTGGAAGGAGGACTAGCCATGAGGGGAAGCAGGTTTAGCGAGGAGCAGATTATCAGGGTGCTGCAGGAAGCCCAGGCCGGAGTA
>JASLQE010000308.1 GCA_030744635.1 Dehalococcoidia bacterium
CCACGGCTACCTGGGGCAGCAGTTCCTGTCCCCTCGCTCCAACAAACGCACAGACCAGTACGGCGGGAGCCTGGAGAACCGCATGCGGTTCATAGTGGAGCTTGTGCAGAAGACCATAGCCGCAGTCCCCCCCGGTTTCCCGGTGGGCATAAGGTTGAGCGCCGATGAGCACATGCCTGACGGGGTCACCCTGGATGAGATGAAGGTGGTGGCCCGGAAGCTGGAGGAGCTGGGCATAGCCAACATCCACATGTCCAGCGGCTCCTACGAGGCCTTTAGCTGGCTCTTCCCCGGCGACGATGCCATCATGGTGGACGAGGCCAAGGCCTTCAAGGATGCGGTGAGCATTCCCATTATCGCTACCTCCATCCACGACCCCAAGACGGTGGACAAGGTGATAAGTGAGGGCAAGGCGGACATGGTGTCGCTGGCCCGTGCCCACTTCGCTGACCCGGAGTGGCCAAATAAAGTAAAGGCCGGGGCCGCCGACGATATTGAGTGCTGCCGGCGGGACTTCTACTGTGTCTGCCGCTTCCTGCTGGGACTGCCGGTACGGTGCCACCGGAACACCAACCTGGGGAGAGAAAAGTATATGCCGGAATACTGGCGGAGCTCGGGTGCCAGGGGGATTGAGGTGCTGCCTCGTTATCTGCGTTGAAATCAACGGGGGCTGAGGTCACCGGGCAGGCTGGTTGGGGGGGCCAGATGGCTGGTATACGCCCCGCCTCCCTTTAGCTTGACACGGCGGAGAGTAATAGTGTTCAATAATTTAGTGGGCAAACTCCATCTTGGACCAAGAGATTTAGCTGGGACAGATTAAGAGGGAAATGTCAGCAGCGCAGCCCCAGGACTGGAAGGAACTTACACCTGGTATGTGGGTGTTCGGCGGCAGCCCCGTGGCAGCCCCGGCCCCGCCCCAGGCAGCACCCCCAGCTAGCCCGCCTCCCACGGCTACCACCCCAACCCCTGTTACTCAAGAGGTCAAGGTGGCCGCCCCGTGGGACCTGCCCTGCATGGCCCCGGCGCCGGGGGGAGTCCCCCGCTACTACGCTGAGAGCCACACCACCTGGGGTGTCCTGCTGGACCGGGCGGTGGAGCGCTTTGGCGAACAGGAGGCAGTCTCCGCCCCGGGAGAGCGTTGGAGCTACCGGGAGCTCGGACAGAGGACCGACGCTATCGCCAGGGGCCTCCTGGGGCTGGGCATTGGGCGGGGCAGCCAGGTAGCGCTGTGGATGCCCACCACCCCCACCTCGGTGGCCGCCCAGTTCGCCGTCTATAAAGTTGGGGCGCGCCTGGTAGCCATGCCCACAGACGCGGACAGCACCGGCGTTGAACTGCGCCTGTCACATTCCCAAGCCACGGCCCTGCTGTTCCAGGACAACTTCTGGGGTTGGGACCAGGTCAACGCCCTGGACACCATATATGGGCTGTGCCCGGAGATGGAATCATCCGCCCCGGGTGCCCTGGGCTCGGCAAGGCTGCCCCGGCTGCGGCATGTCATATGCACCGCCCCGCAGGAATATGCAGGTGCCTATACCCTGGACGAAATTGTGGAGATGGGCCACCAGACCCCGGCTGAGGAGCTAAGCCAGGCACAGGGGGCGGTGGCACCTAATAACCCCATGCAGATTATGTACCTGCCCAGGGACGGCGCCACACTGGCCCCGATACTGCCGCACCGCATGGCTGCCGCCCTAGTCCCCATCGCTGTGGATATCATGCGGCTCAACGCCCAGGACCGGCTGCTTGCTCCTCCGGCCTCCGGCCCCGGCTTTCCAGCCTGGGCACCGTTGCTGGCAAGCTATGTAGGAGCGACGATGGAGCTACCGGAGCGGTGGGAGCCGGAGCAAATACTGAACTCCATACAGACAGCCAGGGTTTCCGCCCTGGTGGGCTGTGATGCACTCTTCTCCTCCCTTCTGGACCATCCACAGTCTGAGAAGTACGACCTCATCTCTCTGAGCAAAGGCCTGGTGCTGGGCGCTCCCGCCTCCTGGCAGCTTGTGGAGCGCATGCAGCGGAGAGGGCTATCCGGAGTCATGAACGGCTACGCCACCCCGGAGATAGGGCTGATTAGCCTTACCATGCCCTCCGATGGAGCGGAGAGGATAGCCGCCACCTCCGGCCGTGTCCTGCCCCACTGCCGGGTGAGAGTGGTGGACACCGTTTCGGGTCGTGATATGCCCGGCGGCCAGGAGGGGGAGGTCTGCGTGCAGAGCGTATATCCGGGGATACATATGATGCCGGGCTACCATCACAACCCCGAAGCCACCGAGCAAAAGCTGGACAAAGAGGGCTGGTTCCATACCGGGGACCGGGGCTTTGTGGATGGTGATGGCTACCTGAACATCAGAGGGAAGGCATAAGACGATGGCCGTGGAACTGGCGCAGCGCTATGTCAATATTGAGCTGAACAAGTGCAACGGGTGTGCCATATGTGCTCGGGTCTGCCCCACCGGAGTCCTGGACATATTAGATAAAAAGTCGGTATTCAGCCGTCCGGAGGACTGCATGGGCTGCCAGCTCTGCGAGGCGGAGTGTCCCACACTGGCCATTGCGGTGCAGCGCCCCGTGCTGCGCCTGCGGCAGGACCAACCGGTACCGGCGGCTCCGGCAGCCACCACGGCGGCTCCGCCACCTCCCCCAGCACCCGCACCGGCACCACCACCACCCCAGGCACCTCCGGCAGGCATCTCCGTGGCTCCACCCCCACCGCCAGCCGCAGCACCCCCGGCGCCAGCGGCCGCAGGAACGCCCGGAGAGACGGTAGTGCAGGGCAAGCCACTCTCTCACTACTTCCGGCCCTCGCAAAGAGGTGGTTAGCGGGTGAGGGGAAACATGACCAGTCCACTGGGCTTCCTGGAGACAACGGGTATGGTGCCCTGGGTGGAGGTAGTAGACGCTGTCTTCAAAGCCGCCGAGGTGGAGTTCTTCCTCTACATGAAAGTGGGGGGAGGCCGTATGGCGGTAGGAGTGGAGGGGGAGCTATCTTCGGTGCAGATGGGGGTAGAGATTGGGACTTCAGTGGCCCAACAGCACGGCCCGGCTTCTACCCTGGTGTTGGCCAACCCCACGGAGCAGCTCAACCGGATGCTGGTGGCGGGCCTGGCCAACAAGCCGCAGACACCGGTCAGACTGGGCTACAGCCTGGGGGTGTTGGAGACAACCGTCTTTGTGGGCCTGGTCAAAGGGCTGGACGCCATGCTCAAGACAGCCCAGGTGGAGCTGGTGCGCAGCGAACACATAGGAGGCTGCCTGACATCCGCATGGGTCATGGGAGAGATAGGTGCCGTAAGAGAGGCCGTTGATGCGGGACTGGTCGTGGCTTCTCAATCCGGGGAAGCCAGGGCCACCGTCATCCCCAACCCGCACCCGGCCTTCGCCCGTTTCCTCACCTCCAACGGTATCCAGGAGGCCCCTTTTTCCTTCAGGCTACCTGTTGAGGGGCAGGACCGGGAACGGGCCATAGGACTGATAGAGACCAGGGGCTTCGTCCCCGTTATCGCAGCCATGGACGCCGTATCCAAGGCGGCGCATGTGCAGCTCGAGGGCTATGACAGGTCCGAGGAGCAGTTTATGGCCATCGTCAGCGGTGACCTGGCCTCGGTGGAGCACGCCATCGACGCCGGCACACAAGCGGCCCAGGGGGTAGGGGAATTAGTGGCGTCGGGCATCCTACCCCGCACCGCTGACAATATGGAAGTGGTGCTGGCACGGCACACGGACACCGCGTCCCGTCTTTCCCCAAGCCAAGATATGAGCTTACCCGAATCACCTCGGGAGGTCCCGGCACGGGTAACCAGGCAGCAGACCAGGAGAAAACGGCGTTGATTCAACTTAGACTCATCCGCCAGCCGACCGATGACACGGCTGAGCTTCTCAAGACCCGCCTGTGGCGGGGCACCAAAGAGAAGTTTGACAGTTTCCAATTTGATACCATCGGACTTATACAGGGACATGTCATAGAAATGCTGGCAGCGGCCGATGTAGTCGGTAAAGCGGCACCCGTCCAGGTGGCCGAAGTACTTGGACTATGTCCTCAGCATTTTTCCCTGCTGGGGGTCTTCGGCACCTCGGAAGCGGTGGACACGGCCATGAGCGCAGTGGAACAAGCGCTGGGCGGCCAGTGGCTGGGAGCAGACCAGAGGCGGAGCTTGACGGCAACAAGGGGGAGCTAATGCAACTGGGAGAGGTAATCGGCCGGGTGTCCTCCACACAGAAGATGGAAACCCTGCGGGGCCTCACTATGGTCATAATCCACCAGGTGAGCCCGGAGGGCAACCGACAGGGAGGGACCCTGGTGGCAGTGGATCCCATTGGCGTGGGGGAGGGGCAGCGGGTGATATACATGACCGGTGGTGCCGCTACGAGGGCCCTGGAGTCATACAAAAGGATGGGTGCCGCTGTGGATGCTGCCATAGTGGGTATTGTAGATTCGGTGAGCCTGCGTAAGTAGCCGTGGCTGAGGTTGAAACGAGGCAGGTGGCAAAGATACATTTGCATATGCAGGCCCAAACCGACAGGGGCCGATAAGGTGTGCTATGGTGCGGCCGGGGCAGCAGGTTGCTGCTTTAGCCCGGCTGCCGCGCTACAAATCAGCTATTAAGGAGGGCAGATGCCAAGGGAAGCGTTAGGCGCTTTGGAGGTCTACGGGTTCCCCCCGTTTCTGGAGGCCGCCGATGCCGCATTAAAAGCCGCAGATGTGGTCCCCGTAAGGACGGACAGCGCCGGAATCGGACTGCTGTGCCTGTATGTGCAGGGTGATGTGGGGGCTGTACGCACCGCAGTGGAAGCTGGGACCAATGCCGCTTCCCGCTCCAGCCGGGCCATGTCCATGGTACTGGCCAATCCCCAGATAGGGCAGGTATCCAACATCTGGGGGACATCCCAGGCCAAAGGGTCTGGCGGGCAGACGGCTGATGCCCCGGCCGAGGTGGCATGGAGCGGGTCAAGGCCCATGACGGCCCTGGGCTCCCTACAGTCAGACGGGGTGTTGCCCCTGGTTGAAGCCGCTGATGCCATGCTCAAGGCGGCCAATGTGCAGCTATTCAACTACCGCTGGATTGGGCTGCGCAACCATACCCTGTGCCTATCGGGCGAGATTGGCGACGCCCGCACCGCACTGGATGTGGGGATGCAGACCGCACAGCGCACCAGCGGCGAGGTCTATGGCAGCCTGCTGGCCAACCCTTTCCCCCTGCTGTTCGGCATCATCGGTGCCGAGCCCGGCTCCGCCGATGGAGGAGGAGGCTACATACCTTCCCTGGGTATCCTGGAGACCAGAGGGCTGGCCGCATCCAGCGAAGGCTCTGATGCCATGTTCAAGGCCTCCCATGTGAAACCCGTCAAGTTCATCCGAGCCGGCTTGGCCTGGCTGGTCACCTTCGTCATAGGCGAGCTGGGGGCGGTCCAGACCGCCATCGAGACTGGACAAGCAGCAGCCTCCCAAAAGGGAGAGTCCCAAAGCAACGTGATTCCTAACCCTCATCCCGATCTTTTACCTCTGTTCGGGATTGAGGCTCAGCAGTAAGGGGGGATAAATGGCTCAAGCAAACAACCCGGAAATTCGCCAGGGGAGCCTGGGCGTGGTGGAGACCTTGGGGCTGCTGCCCCTGGTGGAAGCCACAGATGCCATGCTGAAGGCAGCTAATGTAGATGTTGTCCGCTGGGAGAAAATAGGCCTGGGATGGTCCATCTGCTGCATCGCCGGCAATGTGGGTGCGGTGCGAGCGGCCGTGGAGGCGGGGCACCGGGCGGCGGATAGGCTGACCCAGACGGGTGTAGCCGCGGATGCCATAAGCAAGGTGCTGGGCGGCCCGTTGCCCTTCCCGGCTCTCAACTCCTGCCTGCTGGCCAACCCGGCCCATCAGACCTGGGACTGGGTAAGCGGCAGGGCACCCTCCCGGCAGAGACAGGTCTCCGGAAACTCCATCGGCTATGTTGAGGTCCTGGGCTTCGTCAGCGCCATCCTGGCCCTGGACATGATGCTGAAAGGGGCCAATGTCAGCTTCTCCGGATACGGCGGCATCCCGCCCCGCTATGTGCTGTGGGCACAGGGAGATGTGGGTGCGGTACGTACGGCGGTGGACGGGGCGTCCGCCATGGCCAGAGACGGCGGCCGTTTCGTCAGCAGCGATATCATGGCCCGCCCCGAGGTTGACACGGCGGAGACCATCCCGTCTCGGTACGACATCAGCACCATAACCGGCTTCAGCCTGGCCCTCCCACACCGGCTGCGCCTTTCAGCACCCCCGGGCGGCGGTGAGACCCCCCGCCCCACCAAGGCTGAGAAAAAGGCCGAGCCCGCTGAGCAGCAGGGCCAAGAGGAGGGTTAAACCATGATGCAGCGTCACGCTATCGGCATTCTGGAGACAAATAGCTGGGGAGTAGCCACCGCAGGGCTGGACCAGATGCTTAAATCGGCCAATGTCCGCACCATCAAGTATGACCTGGTGGGCGGGATTTGGATTGCGGTCTATGTGGCGGGAGACATTAACGCCGTAAGCCAGGCGGTAAACTCCGCGCTTAGCAAATATACGGATTCCGGGGGCATCCAAATACGGGGCACAGTAATCCCTAACCCCACGCCCGAGTTCCTCGAGCTTTACGACCTGTAACAGAAAGAGGCGTCCTCATGACCACACCAGGAGTTACACAGGTTACGGTTGACCGGGGATTGTGCACCGGCTGTGGCAACTGCGTCCGTGTTTGTCCCACCGGTGTGTTTGACCTGGTAAACCGGAAGGCGGTGCCCACCAGGCCCGACAAGTGCGTGATGTGCGAGCTGTGCGTCAAGAACTGCCCTGTGGACGCCATCACGCTTCCCACCGGCGCCCCGGCACCGACTGCCCCCATCCCTGTAACCGGCGCCTCTCCCGCCCCCACCCCAGGGGCAGGCATGTCCCCCCCCCCACCGACGGCGGCCCCTTCTTTGGGAGCGGGGGGAGCGGGCATTGCCCCATCTCCACCACCCCCACCACCTCCT
>JASLQE010000309.1 GCA_030744635.1 Dehalococcoidia bacterium
GAACAAGTGTTTCCAAGGACTCTCTCTCCCTGGGGAACTTGTTGACGGGGTCATCCGGGTTGGGATAGCCGATGGCCATGCCCAGGATTATAATCTTGCTATCAGGGATGTCCAGCGCCTGGCGTATGACACCCGGATAGCGGGTGGGGGCGGCCTGCGGTACTGTGGCAAGGCCCCGCTCGTGGGCGGCCAGCTCCACGGCCAGGGAGACCGCCCCGGAATCAAAGATAGCCCAGGGGCCGAAATCTCGGTCGGAGTAAAAGATAATAGCCTGAGGGGCATCAAAGAAGCCCACACCGAACAGCCCCCAGGCGGCTCGGCCCTCCCGGTCATCCCGGGCGATGCCTTTGGCAGCCAGGTTCTTCACACCCACCCCCCGGCGACGAGTGGCGTAAGGCTCTCCCAGGACTGGCCAAGCCAAGTCGGGGGTGCCCTCCGGGTCAGCGGCGACGGCTTCCACCAGCTTATGTCTTAGGTCATCCAGTTTCTCGCCGCCCACCATGCAGAACTCCCATGACTGTGTGTTGGCGAAGGAGGGTGTACACAAAGCTATCTCCATGATATCCTGGAGCACACGCCGGGGAATGGGGCGTGGTTCAAAGGCGCGTATGCTGCGCCGGGTAAGGATGGCCTCCGTCAGTTCCATGCTGTCTCCTTGTCGCTTGCTACGGGCAGGTCTAAACTATCTCCATCTCCTCCTCGGCCACCTGTCCGTCCCGCAGGTAGAACCCACGGATAACGGGCTGCTGAGGGTCTGCCAGGGAAACTATGAGGTACAGGGAGTCCGGCCAGAAGGCCAGTTGGATATCGGTGGCCGAAGGGTAGGCATGGGAATGGGTGTGAGAGTGGTAGAAGGCCAGCATCTCCCAGTCCTTTTCCTCCAACTCCTGGGCGATGCGGAGTATCTCTTTAGGTTCGATGCTGTAGCGAACGGGGCTGGCGGAGGTGTTCACGGTGCGGTAGAGGGCCGCCACCTGTCCCGGCGGTCCGGCCAGGATGCCGCAGCACTCGTTGGGTGCCTCCTCCCGGGAGTGGGCCACCATCTCCTGCACAAAGTGGTCCTCTATACGGAACAAGGCTACCACCACACCATGTCCTGGGTTTCCTGCCCCATGTCTTCGTAAGAGCGGGTCCATAGCTGGCTGCTAAGGTACTTCCATCCGCCGTCCGCCAGCAGGGCCACGATACTGCCTTTATCCATACGAGATGCCAGGCGTTTGGCACAGGCCATAACCGCCCCCGAGGAGACGCCGGCAAAGATGCCCTCCCGCTCGGTAAGCTCCCGGGTGGACCTGAAGGCGTCCTCTGATTCCACCACGATGCGGCCGTCCAAGAGGTCCAGGTCCACTATCGGGGGGATGAACCCCTCGTCCAGGTTGCGCAGGCCGAAGATGAGCTCGCCGGGGTGGGGGACCGCCGCCAACACTTTCACCTGGGGGTTATGGTCTTTGAGGCAACGGCCTACCCCCATGAGGGTGCCGCCGGTACCTAGACCGGCCACAAACATATCGATTTCGGGCAGGTCGTCTATAATCTCCTGGGCCGTGGTATCGTAGTGGGCCTGGGGATTGGCCAGATTGCCGTACTGATAGGGCATGAAGTACCGGGCGTCTTCGCTTACCATCCGTTGGGCTACCTCGATGGAACCGTTGGTGCCCTTTTCCCCTGAAGAGAAGACGATTTCTGCGCCGAAAAGTCGCAGCATATCCACCCGTTCCGGGCTGACATTCTCCGGCATCACTACCTTCAGTCGGTATCCTTTAACACGGGCAATCATAGCCAGGGATATGCCGGTATTGCCGCTGGTAGGCTCCAGAATAACTTTGTCCCTGGTCAGAAGCCCCTCCCGCTCCGCCTGGTCTATCATGAACTTGGCTATACGGTCTTTCAGACTGCCGGTGGGGTTGTGGCCCTCCAGCTTGGCGAAGACCCGCACACCCGTCCGCGGGCTATAGCTGCGCAGCTCCACGAGAGGGGTGTGGCCTATGGCGTCTATAATGCTTGTGAACCTCACCTATTCTCTTATCCTCTGCCGTCTGTACGCTTCAAGGGATACCCAAGAGCAGAAGAAATGTGGCGAAACACACCGGAGCCTTTATCCACCCGCCACCGCAGGCAGAATGGAGACCTGGTCACCGTCCTGTAAGGGCGTATCCAGGCTCTGTATGTAGCGCACATCCTCTCCGTTAATGAAGATGCTCACGAACTGCTTGATGGTCCCATTGGGGTCTATAACCCGCTCCTTGAACCCTGGGAAGCGAGCCTCTATGTCATCCAGCGCATGTCCAACTGTCGGCCCTGAAGCCTGTATGGACCTGGACCCGCCCACTTGGCCCCGCAAAAGCGAGGGGATGCGTACCTCTGCGGCCATAGGTAACCTCCTAAGATATGGGCTCCTTGAGCAACATGGAGAAGAAAGAGGGGCCGGGGCCATCGGGAAGTATGGTTACGACCTGTTTGCCCTCTCCCATCCCGGCAGCCACCTCAAGGCTGGCAAAAACATTGGCACCCGAAGACAACCCTACCAGCAATCCCTCCTCCCTTGCCAGGCAGGAGGAGGTGCTGTGGGCATCATCATCGGAAACCCCCACTATCTGGTCTATCAGCTCCTTGTCCAGAATGGAGGGAACGAAATCCGGCCCCAGGCCGGGAATGCCGTGTGGCCCGGCCCAGCCCCTGCTGAGCAGGGGGGAGCGGGCAGGCTCTACAGCGACTACTTGCACCTTGGGAATACGCTCTTTGAGTGTCCGGGCTACGCCGGTAAGTGTGCCCCCGGTACCCACGCCACATACAAATGCGTCTATCCTGCCTCTTGTGGCTTCCAGCAGTTCCTTTGCGGTGGTAGCGCTGTGGGCCTGCGGGTTGGCGGGGTTATCAAACTGACGGACCAGGAGATAGTTATGGCTGCGTTTTGCCATCTGTTTGGCGGCGCTTATCGCCCCCGCCATGCCTTCAGCGCTGGGGGTAAGCACCACTTCAGCCCCCAGCCATGATAGGAGGCGGCGAGGCTCAACGGGGGCATTCTCCGGCATAACCAGCACAGCTCGGTAGCCCTTGACTGCAGCTACAATGGCCAGGGCCAACCCCGTGTTTCCGGCACTCACCTCCAATACCGCACCGCCTGGCTTTAGCTTGCCCCGGGCCTCGGCGTCCTCTATCACGGCCAGAGCAACCCTATCCTTGACACTGCCACCGGGGTTGGCGGATTCCAGCTTGGCCAATACAGTAGCCGCACCAGGGGGTGTGAGGCTTAGCTTGAGAAGGGGTGTGCCGCCGATGAGGTCCAAGACGCTGCTGGCTATCATTATATATAGTACATGGCGGCTTCGCTGCGGCGCTCCTGCCGTTCCACCAACTCGCCCAGGGTGGTAGCGGTCAAAAGCCGCTGGGCACTCTCTTCAATGGCCTGCCAGACTTCTCGCTGCACGCAGATTGTGGCCCGCTCACAGTCCTCGGGCTGGGTGATGCAGCGGGGGGACGAGGAGCCTTCCAGAGCGGCGATGACCTCACCCAGGTTCACCTGGGATGGGGACCTGTCCAGCATGTGTCCCCCCTGGGGACCCCGCTTGCTGGATACAAACCCGGCTCGTCTCAAAGCGGCAAGTATCTGGTCCAGATATGGCTCGGGGATGCCTTGACGGCCAGCAATCTCGCTGGCCGGTATCACCCCCTGGCCGTGGTGCTGGGCCAGGTCAACCAGCACCCTCACGCCATAGTCCAGCTTCATAGATACCTTCATGTCCCTAGCCTCGTTTCTTGACTCCCTTACTCTACATTCAAATTCTATAGAAGATGGGCTTTTTTGTCAACATTACCGGCTAAGTCGCTTGACAGCAGTGATATTGTTGAGTAAACTAATTAACTAAGCAGCCTTGATAGCATGCGAGCAGCAACGGAGGTTGACTACAGGATGATTAACACCAAACGGTTCACTGAAGAGCAGGTGAAGCGGTACAGCCGCCACATCATCTTGCCACAGGTGGGTGGCAAAGGGCAGAAGAAGCTGATGGAGGCCAAGATGCTTCTGGTGGGGGCCGGAGGGTTGGGTTCCCCAGCGGCCATGTACCTGGCTGCAGCCGGCGTGGGCAAACTGGGCATTGTGGACTTCGACCGGGTGGACTTGAGCAACCTGCAACGCCAGATACTGCACGGCCAGAGCGACATAGGCCGCCGCAAGACGGTCTCCGCCGCTGAGACCCTGCACCAGATAAATCCCGATGTGGAGCTTGCGCTGTACGAGGAGCGCCTGTGCTCAGACAACATCATGGATGTCATCGCCGGCTACGATATTGTGGTTGACGGCTGCGATAATTTCCCCACCCGCTATCTGGTAAACGACGCATGTGTGCTGGCGGGGAAGGCAAATGTTCATGGCAGCATTTTCCTGTTTGAGGGCCAGCTTTCGGTGTTCTTACCGGGGCAGGGCTGCTACAGGTGCCTTTTCCCGGAGCCGCCACCGCCT
>JASLQE010000310.1 GCA_030744635.1 Dehalococcoidia bacterium
CCCGGTATCGGCAAATCAACGCTGGTGCTGCAACTGGCCCAGGCCGTATCATCGGCCTCCGGCCCGGTTGCCTATATCTCAGGTGAGGAGTCCGCCCTTCAGATAAAGCTGAGGGCGGAGCGGTTGGGGGTGAAGGGTGACGGCCTTTTTCTCATCGCCGAGACCGACCTGGAGACCGCCCTGGCCAGCCTGGACGGACTCTCCCCGCGGTTTGTGGTAATAGACTCCATCCAGACTGCCTTCTTGCCGGAGGTCTCGGGCGCGCCGGGGAGCCTGTCACAGGTCAGGGAATGCACCCTGCGCCTTATGGCGTGGGCCAAGAGGCACTCCGTGCCAGTGATGCTGGCGGGGCATGTTACCAAGGACGGTTCCATTGCCGGTCCCAAGACCTTGGAGCATATTGTGGATGTGGTGCTCTACCTGGAGGGGGACGCCTATAGCAGCTACCGGTTGCTGCGCGGGGTCAAGAACCGCTTCGGCTCCACCCAGGAGGTGGGCATATTTGAGATGGGGGGTGGTGGGCTTTGCGAGGTAGCCAACCCCTCCCGTGTTTTCCTGTCCTCCCACCAGGAAGAGGCCGCCGGGTGTGCCGTGGTGCCTGCTGTGGAGGGCAGCCGGGTCCTCCTGGCCGAAGTCCAGGCCCTCACCTCCCCCACCGGCGCCGGGGTGCCCCGTCGCATAGCCAGCGGGGTGGACTTCTCCCGGCTGCTGCTCCTGGCGGCGGTACTCATCAGGCGTTGCGGGCTGCCTTTGGGCTCTCAAGACATCATCGCCAATGTGGTAGGCGGTCTCTCCCTTCATGAGCCGGCTGCAGACCTGGCCATCGCCCTGGCGGTGGCCTCATGTTACCGGGATGTCCCCCTGGCACCGGGTACCGTGGTGGTGGGAGAGGTGGGGCTTACCGGCGAGCTGCGCCCCGTGCCCGCCCTGGAGAGGCGGATGGCCGAGGCCGCCCGGCTAGGCTTTCGCCGCTGCCTGGCACCACCGGGGGAGACGGCCGTACCGAAGGGCATGGAGCTTATACCGGTGGCCACCCTGGGACAGGCCCTGCGCCTGGGGTTGAGACGACGGAAACAGGCGGGGGTTACCGCATCCCCTGGCGACGCGGACCCCGCAACATAGGCCCCACTCAGGTTGTGGGGCCAGGCCCGTGGTGGTATGTTAAGGGCATGATAATACAAGGCAGGAATACCCCAAGGAGGTAACCATGTCGGAAACAGATGAGCTTACGCAGAAGCTGACTTCTCAGAGGCAGGAGTTGCTGGCTGCGCTGGGCCAGTTGGATGACCAGAAGGCGGGACAGCGCCCAGCGGATGGGGAATGGTGCGCCAAGGAGCAACTGGTGCACCTGGTCCAGATGGAGCAGCGCTGGCTGGGCTGGGCACTTCAGGTGCGGGACAACCCCGGCTCCACGGTGGGCTCCACCACAGGCAACCCGGAGGGCTTCCCCGATGCCATGACAAGCTCCCTGTCCGACCTGCTGAGCCAGTTGGCGGGCACACGGCAGGATACCTTGAACACCATCCGGGGGCTGAGCGAGGAGGAACTGGGGCGCAAGGGAAGGCACACCGAGTTCGGTGAGATGAGTGTGCTGCAGATGCTGCGTGCCCCCTACCGGCACGACCGGATGCACATGGAGCAGATTCAGGGCAAAGAGGTCTCCTTCAAGCCCCGCCAGGGATAGAGAGGCTCCGTCAGCAGCCCCCCATCACCGTGTTCATTACCGGTTTGGACTGGTGAGACTATCCGTCCCTTTGCCGCCGTGTCTGCGGGCTACAGCCAGTCCAGCACCCGCTCATCGTGCTCAAATGCGGCCAGGAGGACATCGGAGAGGTACTTGACCCTCATGCCGGGGGCCATCCTGGTCACCTTGCGCACCAGGTTGCCGTAGCAAACAATGCAGTCCACCACCAGGGTATCCACCCCCTCGGCCTTGGCCCGGTCAAAGATAGCCTGGGGGGCTACCTGGCAGCAGTACTTTGGTATCTTCACCACCTCCAAGCCCTGCACCTGGTCCAGAAGGTTGCGGTAGCTCGCCCAGTCCAGGTCAAGGTCCTGCTCCGGGACATAGATGGGACGGCGATGGGAGAGGCCGCCGAAGTAGCCTATCTTCATGTCCAGGCGGAGGTCCGCCCCTTTGAGGCGCTCTGCCAGGATGTCGAAGGCGTAATTCTGGTTTATCCCGCAGTCGGAGTGGAACCTCTTGGCCAGGTAGGCACACCAGATGCAGAAGTAGTGCATGTCCTTTACCCCGCGCTCCCGGGCCTGGACGATATTCATGTCCAGGAATTCCCGGATGGACTCCTCTGCCGGGGCGGTATCGTTCCCACCTATCACTGCGCTGTGCAGGAGTGGCGCTCCGCAGCAGTACTCCTTTTCCAGGAACACATAGTCTACCCCCAACCGCTGCAGCAGGAGGGCGTAGGAGCGCAGGGGCAGTGCGGTGCCGAAGCAGGCGCAGCCGATGACGACTAGGTTATCGGCGTTGCCCTTCTTGGGCCTGATTTCCAGCCCGCCTATGATGCTGTTGCGCAGCACGGGGGAGGCATAGTAGATGCCGTTCTGTCTTATGTTATCGGCCTGCTGCTGGGGGTCTGTCTCGTGGCGGGCGCCGATGGACCTCATGGCACCCTCTATGGAGCGCACCGCCGTCATTTTTCCCTGACGGCGACCCGGTTTATCCGCCATTGTTAACCTCCTGTTGCCGGGGGCTGCCGGTCCCGGTCAGCGCCCATTATTGTGTAGCCGCCCTACCGCTGTCAAACACCAGTGGGAGGCCGTTTAGTAAACCTATTTCTTCCCACCCTCCAGCCCAGTTTTGTTTCTGTGGGGGTGTCCCCAACACCCCCACCAAAGGGGCTCTGCCCCTTTGGAATCCCCGTTGATAAACAACCTCAGTGGCCAAGCGCAGCCGTTGTCGGGCGGCCACCACCACAGTCCCTATTTATCCTTGAACACGGCGGCCCGCTTCTCCGCCCAGGCCCTGGGGCCTTCCTTGGCGT